>JAZLJV010000046.1:0-14438 GCA_045618025.1 Clostridia bacterium | reverse complement strand
GAATGTATTCAAATGTGTTGTTGCCGATTTCCTTCAAAGAAGTGTTATTTTCCTGGCAGTAATGTTCAAGCATATTAAGTGCTTCTACCATAATAACACCACCGCTGGAAGGTGGGCAAACGGTGTAAATTTCAAAACCGTTATATGAAGCGTGAAGCGGAGTTTCAATTATTGGTGAATGTTCCGAAGCATATTGCAAATCTTCAAGAGTAAAGATGCCTTGCATTGCTTCTACAATAGCATCAGCAACCCAACCTGTGTAGAAACCGTCTTTACCGTTATCGGAAATTTCCTGCAAAACGTTTGCGTAGTCAATGTTGGTGATAATGTCTTCTTCACCTGCAGGAATGCCGTCAATTGCGTAGATGGACTCTGCACCGTCAACACTTCTGAGTGCCGTACCAAGGTTTTCGGCAAGTGTAGCATCAACGTAAAAACCGTTTTTAGCGTAGTCTATTGACGGTTGAATAACTGCTGCACGACCAAGAACACCAAGGTCTTCTTCAATTTGCAACAAACCGGCAACTTCAGTAGGAACTGCAGCATGTGCGTAGTGTGGCAAAGATGCAATTGCACCGCTTGTCAAACGCTTGTAGTAACTTACGCTACCGTTGCCAGGTGCAAATTCACGGAAGTTGTAAAAATAGTATTCGCCGTCTGATGCATTGTAGCAAGTCATAACACCGCCACCGCCAATGCCTGATGCATACGGTTCCGTAACGCCAAGCGCAAATGCAATTGCAACTGCAGCGTCAAAAGCGTTACCGCCTGCACGAAGAATGTCGTAGCCGGCTTTGCTTGCTTGTGTACTTGCAGAAGCAACTACACCGTTTGTACCTGTTGCAGTGCGGATGTTGGTATCTTTCCAAGAACCGTCACTGTAAGGGTCATTAGGATCACACGTGCATTTGTTTTTGCAAGCATCGTTTTTGCAGGAAGCGTCCTGACACTTTCCGCAATTTGGACATACGTGTTGGCATTCGTGATTCTTGTCTAAAAATGGTAAGTACTTTGACAAGTAGTCAAGTGGATTTTCACAAGCTGCAGTGCAAACCGCAGTAAGAACGAGAACCACAACCAACAAAAAACTAACGAGTTTTTTCTTCATATTTTCTCCTCCAAGATATGATTTTTTTGTTTTGTCTATTTCAGTTCGGTTCTCCGCCGAACAAAATAACAGAAAGTCGGTTGTACGCAACGGCTGTAGCAAGTATGTCAGCGCTACCGCCAATGCTGATATTGTTGGCAATACATTCACGGTTAAGTTGCAACAACTTTTCGGTGTCGTCAACGTTCAACGTGCTTATTGCCTGCTTAAAATAGTTGTATTTTTGTAAACTGCCACACCGTTTAAGCAATACCGTGTCGTCAATAACGCCGACAATGTACGCAAGCACTTTGAGCAGATTATTTTCCGTTTTGAGCTTTTGTGAAGCAAGCATAACAGCAGGAAAACCGTTTTGAGCCTCTCCACGTGCGCCTGCAATGCCGTAAAGGTTAAATGCATTTGCGCCGTTTGTGACAAGGTTTTTACAGGTAAGTTCACCGGTTAAACCTTTGCACATTGTTTTTATTGTTGTTGTAAGACTACCACCGCAAATTGTGTTGCCCAGCGACGAAACCACAATGCCCATAACAAAAATCAAACCTTTGTAGGCGTTGGCACCGTCGGTAACTTTAAGCATTGCTTTTTCCGCAAGAATGCCCGTTTGGCGAACAACCGAAAGCAAATTTTCCGTTGGCGTATCCACACCTTGCCAAAACATAGTAACAATAAATGGAATAATGGCATCTTGTGCACGTTGCATAAGTGCGTAATCCATATCGCTGTGTGAACCGTTTGACGTAGGCGTAACAAGACCAAACTTGTTTTCCAAATTGAGTTCCGCCATAAACGAGGACTTCAAAACATCGCTTAAAATGTCCGAAAAGCGCATACGTACTGCGTTTTTGAGCGCATTTTGCAATTCTTCACTTGTGTGATTACCCTCACGCCCACACACAAAAGCAGGCTTATTGCAAAGATAACACTTGCGCATATGTCCACGTGAACAGCTATTGGTTTGACCTTGTTCAAACACGTCAATATCAACAAATCTGCCCAGCAAATCGTGTTCTTCCAACTTGACGGTATCACTCTTTTGTATGCTACTGTCTGTAATTACGGCGCAAGGCCCATCGGCACCTTGCCAAAACTGACAATTACCGCCGAAACCGCCTACAACCTGTCCGGCAAAATACCTTACAAGCAGGTGCGCTTCCGGCAGGTTTTTATTTGCTCCGGCAACGTTTGCGTGAACGGTAATAACTTTCCCTTGTTTTGCAAGTTGCACAACTTTTTTGGTGCGATCTTCTCTTGCGTAAAGAATGTCGTTACACATTTTTGCTACGTGAGCTTGCCAAAAACAAGCCAAGACATGCCGTAGGTATGTACTTGCAGGCTTCGGCATAGTTGCCCTCGCTTACAAGTTTGCGTACACGTTTTGCGGAAATAGGTTCTCCGCCGTCCTGCACACGTGCAATTTCTTCCACTTTGTCGCCTAAAACTTTTTTTAACGTTACATTGTAAATAGACATATAGTCTGTTACTTCACTACCGATATATCTCTTTTTAATTTGCAATGCAGGCATAAACTTATCACGGAATATTTGCGCATCAAACGTGGCGTATTCTTCGGTGGTTTCGTCTACGCTTTTCAAAAAGTAACCGGGAAAAGTAGAACGGGAAACAACGTATTTGGTGGAAGGTACCACCATTACTTGATGAGAATAAGGGCGAAGCGCTGTGTAAGCAAAGGCAAATCTTTCCTTAAAACTATACTCAGAGCCCTCTTCCTCCAACACGAAAACAAGCAAGTAATCGTGATTTTTCATAGCGTATTCGCACAAAGCAAGGTGACCGTTGGTAAACGGATTGCCGTTAAGTACAATTGCGCCGATATCGTTATCTTTGGTAAAATCTATGCCAAGATTAAAATGCATTTGCGTCTTTATTTTGGCAAGTTCGTCTTCAATTTTTCCGCTACCGCCTTCCAACACTGCGGTTTTTTCACTAAGAGAAAGCAATGTAAAGCCAAGGCTTTCAAAAACGGTGCGATATTTTGTTTTGGTAAATACCTGATAATGGTAAATACCTTGTTGTGCAAGACGGTTAATAACTTCGCCGACAAGCTTGCCTGCAAGGTTTTCACCCTGGTAGCCGTCACTTACCGCCAAACACTTGATAATGTACCCGAAAGCAGAAACCGTGCCGATAATTTTGTCATCGTCTTCAAGATAAATGGTGAAATCCACTTTTTCTTCGTATGTTAAGTCAAACGACGCAAGAAAATCAATTATTTGTTGTTTTTCCGATGGTAAAACCATTTCTTTTATTTGCACGGTTTTTGCTCCAAGAAAGTTTTTTGTTAAATTTTGTAAATGCTGTCAATAACCGTTCCGTCACGGTACATAACAACACCTACAGGCTCTTTGCGTTCAGGTTGTTTGGCCGGAACGCCGGTAATTTCGTAAGCCATCTGCAAAAGTTCTTCCATTGTTACAATAGGAAGTTTGCTGTCTTTTACCTTTTCCAAAAGGTCGGTTCTTCTCGGGTTGATGGCAATACCTCTTTCCGTAACCAAAACGTCAACGTCTTCACCCGGAGTGGTTACCGTGGTAACGTGTTCCTTAATGATAGGCATACGGCTCTTTACAAGGTTAGTGGTAATAACCGTTACCTTTGCACCGTGAGCAGTATCACTGTGTCCACCGCTACCGCCCATAATTTTGCCGTGGCTGTCGGTTGTAACGTTTACGTTAAAGTCAAGGTCAATTTCCGTTGCGCCGAGAATAACAAAGTCAAGCTTATCTACAACGTTGTCGTCAAAACAGTTTGCGTACTTTGAACCACTCATTGCGTGGTGCGTTTTGTTTTTACCGATGGATTCCACCGCTTTAAGGTCAAAACACTGCACGTCGTAAAGTTCTTCAAACAGGCCTTCGTCCAACATATCGGTAAAGTAACCGGTAATACCGCCGGAAGCGAAACTGCCCTTTATGCCTTTTTCCAACATACGTTGACGAACGTAGTAAGCAACGGCAAGGCTTGTACCGCCTGCACCGGTTTGCATTGAAAGTCCTTCCTTTATCATACCCACTTCATCCAAAAGTTGCGTGGTATTGCGTGCAATCTTAAGACCGACAGGGTCCTTCGTTATTTTAGTAGTACCTGAAACAATGCCGGCAGGGTCGCCGATGGCATCAACTTCCAGAACGTAATCTACGTATTTTCCTTTTAATTGTGGTTTGGTAATTTTTTCCACCATATTATCGGTAACAAAAACTACCTTGTCGGCGTATTTGAGATCGCTTTCAGCGTATCCCAAGCTTCCGCATGCGCTCTTGCCCATTGTACCGGTACCGTTACCGTTTTTATCCACTGTCGGCACAGCCAAAATTGCTACGTCAATGTGGAGTGCACCGCTTTCAATAGCTTGCGGACGACCACCGTGTGTGTACATTACACACATACCCTTTAGTTTACCTTGGCTAATCGCTTCGGCAACCGAGCCGTTGGCGTAATCGGTGTAAATTTCCGTAACGTTGCCGTTTTCCATAAGTTCAACAAGAATTTTGTTTCCAGGGAAAACCGAACTTGGTGCAAGCTTGATATTCTTAAGGTTACGACGTTTAATTTCTTCCGCAACCATATTAAGAACAAAGTCGCCGTTACGAAGGTGATGATGGAAAGAAAGTGTCATACCGTCCTTTATGTTAAGTTTATCAAACATATCGCTTATGTTCTTTAAACTTACAAAACCGGTAGACGTCTTCTTTTCCGGAACAAGTTTGCGCTCTTTTTTGGTGTAAGCACTGCTTGACTCAAACGGAAGGTATCCTGCAGGTACAAAACGATCAATACTGTTTTTCATTGCTGTTCCCTCCTTAAATCAAATTGTACTTGCGAGCTTTTTCAATAATTTTTTGTGCACGCATAAGTACCGGCTTATCAACCATTTTACCGTCAAGACTGAACACGCCGAGACCTTTTGCTGCGGCTTGACGGTTTGCTTCTTCAACACGAAGTGCCCAATCAATATTCTTTTTGGTCGGCACAAATACCGTGTTAATTGTAGGTATTTGGTTAGGGTGAATTGCCGCTTTGGCGTTGAGACCGATGCCGTAAACAAAACGACAGTCTTTTTCCAAGCCTTCGGCATCGTTTGTATCGGTAAACGGTGTATCAATAGCGTCAATTTTCATGGCTGCGCAAGCAACTGCAAGACGTTGACGTGGGTACAATATTTCAGCACCCTCCTTGGTACGGACAACTTCCAAATCGCCGGAAAGGTCTTCGGCACCAAGCAAAACACCGTTAACACGTGGACATTTTACAATATCTTCAATTTGCATTACCGATACTGCAAGTTCAATAATAGGAAGCACGTTTATGTGCTTTTGCATTTTCTTTTGTTTTTCAAGTTTGGTAAGAATCTTATCAAGTTCGTTAAGATATTCAACCTGCGCTTTTGGTAGCATAATGCTATCAATTTTGTCTGAAACTACCGCCTCAAGGTCATCCATGTAGTATTCGGTATCAAGACCGTTAATACGAACAACAATTTCCATCGGTGGTTGCTTTTTCATTGATTGCAAAAACTGCGAAACAAGTACACGTGCTACGTCTTTTTCTGTTACACTTACGGCGTCTTCAAGGTCGTAAATTACCGCATCGCTTTCAAAAACGTCGCTGTTCTGAAGCATAGCCGGATTGTTCCCCGGCATAAAGAGTAAACTTCTTCTCATATCAGTTTGCCTCCTTCATACGGCTTATTGCAGCAATAAGTCTTGCTTTTATGGTGTAGTCAAGTGCACCTTTGTCTTCACAGTTTACCTCAACGTTGTTAACGCCAAGTTCCTTTAGAGTATCATAAATAACTTTCTCAATTTGTTCATGGAAGAAATCGTAAACAATGCTACCCACCGTTACGGAGAGCTTTTCGCTCTCCTTAACGGTTACGAGTGCATCGTTGGATTCCAATGAACCTGCAATTCCTATTTTCATTGAAAAACCTTCTTTTTTGTTAATATAATGTGTGTAAAATCAATTATTTGCCAAAACGCTTGTTAGCGATAGCGATAACACGGTTCATTTCGTTTTTAACAATCATGTAACCTTCGTCAACGCCCATACCAGGTTTAGCAAGTACTTGAAGTGCATGGCAAGCAATACCGATGTTTGTTGTGGTTTGTGCGGAAATGTTTGTTTCGTTGCAGGTACCACCACAGTAGCTACCAACACCCTTCTTGTTGCAGTAAACAATTGCTTCGGCAACGTTGTTTACACCACCAAGGTCAGGGGTCTTAATTTGAAGAACGTGTCCTGCGTGATTGTCAGCAAAGTACTTGATATCTTCCAAAGTGTTGCACCATTCGTCAGCAACAATTTCAAGTTTGCTACCTGCTTCAATCAAACGAGCGGTAAGGTTCTTTTCAATTTGCATTGTGCCTTCACGGTCGCCTGTATCAATTGGGCCTTCAATACGAATACGGAAAGGTGCAGCGTGACGTTCACATTCAAGAAGGTAGTTGAACATCTTGTCTTCGTCGTAGTTGAATGCAAGACCGATTGTACCGTAAACGTCAATGTGGAATACAGGGCTGTAGTCAGGGCTGGTGCGGTATTTGATGATACGGTCACGGAGCCAATCAATGTATTGAAGAAGAATTTCACCGTGTTCACCAAGTTTTGTACCAACGTGGTTAATAAGTGCGTGAGGAAGAACGTCAGCGCCTTTGATAATCATCTTGTCGCTGTTGTCGTAACGGTCGTCACCTGATTGCGTAAATACAGGAATTGGCTTGAAAGCTTCTTGTGGAACGTCGTATTCGTCACGGATAACTTCAGCCATTGTAATACGACGGCTGTTTGCCGTAGCATTGAGAAGGGCTTGGGTGATACCGTAACGGATAGCCGTGTGAAGACGCTTTCCGTCAACAATCATTCTGTCGTACTTTTCAGCAAGAGGACGGAACTTAGCTACGTCTTCACCGATAAGTTGAGGAACGATGTTCTTTTCAATAAATGGAATAAAATCTTCAGCAAGGAAGAGTGGGTCACGTCCGCCTGCACCGCTGTATTGAACTGCTGCGCAGTCGCCAAGACCGATTGTACCGTCTTCAAGAACAAGTTGAATAGAGATTGCTTCGCCTGCTTGACGAATGCTCTTGAAACCGTCTGTAATTGGTTCACCAACGTACATAAAGCCGTCGTGACCTGCACCTGCTTTGATAGCACGTTGGTCATCAAAGTAGAAACCCGTGTAAGACTTTGTAAGAATTACGTCTACAATTTTCATTTTTCTAATACCTCTAAAAAATATTTTTTATATTAGTCGTTATATACAGGACGTCCTACAACGTGGCCATAACTAACGGCATAAATATCATCAATTGTAAGTTGGAAGGAAACTTCACGACCTTCTGATTTAGCACGTTCAGCAATCTTCTTTTGGTGGAAAGCTTTGATTTCATCGGTAAATGCAAGATCGCCGAAGTCCAAAATACGAATGCAACCGTCGTTATCACGTGCCGGCATAATGCGTCCGCAGTTGAACTTGCTTGGCGCAAACGGAATATCAATTGCGCCGGTAGCAAATGCTTTTACAACACCTTGTGCAATGTCGCCTTCACCAAGTTTGATAATAGCATCCATCAGGCAGTTAACTTCCTTTTCAATTTCAGCCATTTCTTCGGTAAGTGCCTGGCATTCAGGGAATTTTTGTTCAGCAAGAAGTTTGGTAACAATTTTGGAAGCCTTGATACCTTCGGCATTTGCTTCTTTGGTTGGAATACCAACGGATTCGTGCGGAGTTTTGGTAATCATTTTGGTTGCGCCTGCAAGTGCACCGTAAGTAGAGCTCATAGCAATAAGGCCAAGTGCTTCACTTTCGTCCTGAGGGAAACCACCCATCCATTGGTGGAATACCGTTGTAACAATTACATCATTGTAACCGAACTTTTTAAGATATTCGTCCGTTTGCTTTTGCAATGTACGTATTGCGGCAACGTCTTGAACAAGGTTTCCGCCCATACCGTAACCAACGGTAATATTTTTTACGCCTTGTTCAGCAGCCAAAATTGCTTCAACAATACCAACCGTGTTGGAAATTGCCGGTGGAACAAGCGTACCGGTAAGTGGTCCAAACGGTTCACGGTTAATGGTGATACCGTGTTCTTCGTAGTAACCTACAAGTCTGTCGCAATATTGCCAGTATTTGATAGTATCTTCAAGAGAAACACTTTTTGCATATGGAAGGTTGTAAGAAATTGCACCACCTTCGTTTGAGGTCCAGCCTGCTGCGTGTACAATTTCAGCAAGAAGACGGGAGTCAGGCGTACCGTGACGAGCTTGAAGAGGAACGTTTACTGCGTTGTAAACTCTTTTGCATCCGTCAACACCGTGGTTTACACCCGGGAAGCCGTTAAGAAGGGCACGTCCTGCTTTTTTGCTTTCTTCAATACCTTTTTCTGCTTCTACATAACGGTTTTGACGTGTGTAGCTATCAATTGTGGAAGGAAGAAAATCTGCGCCTGCATTTTGAAGGAACGTTAAAAGTTCAATGTGTTTGTCAATATCAGGAACACCTGCACGTGGTTGTACAAGCGTACGAGAACCGTTCTTTTTTGCGTTTGCAAGTTTTATTGCAAAGTTCTTTTCTGCAGGTACTGCCTTCAAAAACTTAACTGCTTCGTCAAGGTCAAGTTGAGGGTCGTTACCTGTTTTCCATGTTGCAAGGACTTCTTTTCTTTCTTCAAGAAATTCTTTTTCTGTCAACTTTTTGTTTTTAACCATTTTGTTCACCTTTTAATAATAATTTAATTTAATTTTGGATTACAACAGTGCATATCCAGCACCGGAGTAAAGTTTGCCGAATTTTGTTGCTCATCTGCCACTTGTTCGGCAGATTTTCTTTCTCCCGTAGGAACAATGTGCTTTTTCATTATTTTTAATGCCAAAAGCGGATCAATCTCACTAAGAAGTCCCATAGATGCAAGGATGTAATCCTTATCAATCATATATTGCGGGTTCATAGGGCGCAGTTCCAACGGTTTTTTGATTGAATACTCACAAGCTTGGAGTACCAATGCGGGATTTTCGTTGTGTATAAGTACACCACCGGTGCCGATAACGTAACGTATGTGGGAAAGGTCTTTGCCGTATTGGTTGTAAACCATACCCATCGGGGTAAACATTTCTTCCATTTTACCGCAATGTCTTCCCATTGCTTTGTCAACACAAATGCGACCCATAATACGGTCAATGTGTACTTCGTGTTCACTATTCGGTACGTTATCAACGTGATTATGACGGTAAGTCAATTCTTTTTCAAGGTCAACGTTTTCATCCAAATCAATTACTTTTATTTCTTCTTCAGTAAGAGATTTTAGCACGCCGAGTGCAGAATAACGCATACCAAGGTCGCCTTCCACCGTGCGTTTTGCAAACGGTTCTTCCAAACCTTTTACAATAACGTCACTACGTTTTGCCGATGCGGAACAAATAGAATACATATCCGTAGTTGCACCGCCGATATCCAAAAGGACAATTTCGCCAAAACCGCTTTCGTGCATGTACCCTTCGGAAAGAAGCGTCGCCGCACGCAGTACTGCTTCAGGCGTTGGTTGCACAACTTTGTCAATAACCTTTTCAATCTTTTTTATACCTTTGGCCTCTATGATGTTTTTAAGGAATATCTCCCTTATTTTTTCACGAGCATCAGGTATATTAAGAACGTTAAGGCGTGGCATAACGTTTTCACAAACGTATTCGTTAAGACCGTATTCTTTGGCAATTTCCATCACTTCGTCCTGGCAATCTTTGTTGCCTGCGTAAATGATAGGGATTGATATGTGACGTTCTGCCAACATTTTTTGGTTGTAAAGCACGCATTCGGAGTTCCCTCCGTCCGTTCCGCCGGAAAGCAAAATGATGTCAATGTTGTTTTCAATAATGGCATCTACGTTTTTGTTGGTAAGGTGATGGGAAAAAGCCAAATCAACTTTTGCGCCTGCACCCAAACAAACACGCTTTGCTGCTTCTACGGTAAGTTCTTCCACAAGGCCAATGGCGCACATTTTTAATCCGCCTGCGGCCGAAGAACAACTTATTATTTTGTCAAACGTTACTTTTCCACCAAGTTTTTCGTACAAAGCGTTCAGTGCGTTTTCGTAGCCGATAGTGATGTCTGTTGCTACTGTTGTAAAATGACTCGCCGTTGCTATGATGTCTTCTTTTTCCGTATCAACCGCCGTAAGTTTGGTAAAGGTTGACCCAAAGTCTATCATCAAATAACGACTCATATTCAATTACTCTCCAAGAACTTTTTTGATATCCGGCAAAGTCTTTTCAATAGGTGTGCCAGGTGCATAAGCGTAGTTGAAGCCCATCTTCAAAAAGCGTTCTCTTACTTCGTCAAAGTTTTGTTTACCAACAACAATGTTTCCACCAACCATCATAGGGATATCGCCGATACCTGCTTCAATGCATTTATCGCGCATACCACGACAGTCAATTTCTCCTTGACCGTAAAGTGAAGATACAAGAATCAAATCAGCCTTCGTTTCAATAGCAGCGTTAATAAAATCTTCTTGAGAAGACAAAACGCCGATGTTTACTACGTTGTAGCCGTTGTTCTTGAGTACATACTCAATAATCTTATTACCTACAGCATGTACGTCAGCGCCAATAACGCCGATAACAATTGTTTTCATACTCAGTGTTTCTCCTTAATTTTTTGTCTATTTGCGACGGGAAATAATACCCATTCGTAGCAATATTAAGTACTTGTTTTTGATGAACCCTCTTTATTAGGCATACATTTCCAAACTACATACTTTTACATTGTTAATTATACTACAATGTCAAATATATTTCAAGGATTTTCAATGTAAACTTTTTGTAAACAAATAATATTTTTTCATATTTACAAATATATCGGGCATATTATTAAAATTATCTCCAAATACTTGCTTTTCCATAAAAAATACGCTATAATCATTTTGGTATGCGAATGTGCCGTAGCAACTCCGCTTTGTAGTGTTAACATGCAGTTGCGTGCACCGTTGCACTACTACAAAAGTTTACAGCGATTTGGCGGAATAACTTCGCTTCGTGGCGTTCGCCAACTTACGTTGGCTGCGCCCCTGTCAAAACACAATTTAATACAAAAATGCGGATGTGGCGGAATTGGCAGACGCGCTAGATTCAGGTTCTAGTGGGCGACCATGCAGGTTCAAGTCCTGTCATCCGCACCAGAGAATTGCAACTTAACAAACCCGTTGCAATTCTTTTTTATTGCTCCCGACAGGACTGTTTGAAATAACGTGACGTTCGCTTCTCGCTCACTATTCCGTCACTTCGTTCCTTGCAAGCCTGTCATCCGCACCACTAAAAAAGGCTGACGTTTTCGTCAGTCCTTTTTGTATCAATTTATCACAAATCCCACAAATCGGCAAACACCAAGTAACCGGTATCGTATTGTATTCTTTGCAAAGTGTTTGAAATCTTATTGTTTTGTGATATTAGAACGATAAAATATAAAAGGACTGACGAAGATGTCAGTCCTTTATTTTTGAAAATCAATAAAACGGTAAAATGCGTTTAGCGCACGCTGTTATTCAAAATGTCTTATTGTTCTTGTTTACCTTCAGGCAAAAAGCTGTAAATTACTTCTATTTTCTTTCCGTCAAGTTTGCCTTTACGGTACAAGCAGAAGTAGCCAAGTGCGTAGCAAATCAATGCAACACCTACTACACTGCCAACAACAATACCAACTATTGCGCCGGCGGAAAGTCCGTCCTTGTTTACAGGCGCTTCTTCAATCAAAGCGATGTAGGTAGAGAAGTGCGTTGTTGCAAAGCTAACCATACCGTCCTTGTATTCGGTATCAAGAGCAGTCTTGTTTCCGTCTTTGTCAACATAGTAAATCACAACACAATAACCGGTTGGAACTTCTTCTGTAAACGGAAGGTTAATCTCTGCTGCGCCGTTAGAGAATTCCACACCACCAAGGTCTAACTCAACAACAAGTTTAACTTCTTTTGCGGTCGCTTCATCAATCTTGCCGGAGGTCTCAATTTTGGAAACATCGGTTTCGATTTCTACTTTCAGATTTGCTTCACTCGTACCAAGAGAAGCAACTATCTGTGCAATTGCTTCAGGAGAGAATACGATAGAACCGGACTTTTCGCCCTCGCCACTGTTGCCGATTGTGATTTCAACGCCGGTGTCTTCGGTTTTTTCATCCGCACTCTTGAAAGCTTCAGTAACCGAAACGCCCTCTTTCAGTTCTTCCTTACTTGTGGTAACGGTCTCGGTTGGGAATTCCGGCTTAGGTTTGTCTTCAGTCGGTTCTACGTGCGGTGCACTCGACAGTTCATAGAGAGTGTTGTCAAAACCAAGCATTACAATTGCACCGTTTTCAACAAGAAATGCCAGTCTGTGTTCATCATTTTGGAAAGTATACTGGTCTTTTCCAACGGAAAAACTGCAAAGTTCAAGGAACATTACGTCTTTTGCACCGCTACCAAAGACAGCGATTGGTGCCGGAACATCGGCATCGTTAAGCTTAAACTCAATGAAACCACCTTTTTCGCTTTCATAGCGTTTGCCTTCAATCAGTCTCCAGCACTCATCAATGGTAACGCATTTGTAATCTTCTCCGTTGTAGTTGATACTCACATCAGAGCCCTTTATGCTGATAATGACGTTTTCGGTATCAGGGTCGTTGCCGACAAGCACGTAATTACCCTCTTCATCCATAGTATAGTTGTAGTTTGCGGAAATAACACAAGACGAATCGCCAAAGTCAATACACTGGGCACCGCCTCCCGAAACAAAGAAGTGAATAATTTCTCCGGAAGCTGATCTGAAGTAATAACCGTTCAACAAAGGCCATTGATCCTGGATGTTGAGAGCGCTGGAGTCATCATTCCCTGCTACCGCATTTATCGGCATAACAGCGAACATTACGCCAAGAGTTAAACACAACACCATTACTGTTCAAAGCACTGCGCTCAAAATTGTCTCTTTTGTTTTTAACATAATTTCTTCCTAATTTTATATTACAGTAAAAGTATATCACTTATTTATCAATTTTGCAAATATTTTTACTACATTTGCAATTTTATAAATATGGCAGTCAATAAAAAACAATTGCAAATAAAAAACTCTAACCAAACAGGTTAGAGTCTTTTATTAGTTTTATTATTCTTGTTTTCCTTCAGGCAAAAAGCTGTAAATTACCTTAATTTTCTTTTCGTCAAGTTAGCCTTTGCGATACAAGAAGAAGTATCCAAGCAGACAAACAATAATAATCAGCAACAATAACAAACCAACAACAATGCCAATAATTGCACCGGTACACAAACCTTCCTCCGGAAGTTTTGTGTCAGGAATTTCCACACTGTTAGCCTCGGTTGCTCGCTTTGCAAAGTTTGCATTTGCAAACGTTGCTTCGTAGTGACCTTTTTCATTTGCTTCACTAGTTGCATCAGTATCCTTTACATAAGTACCGGGTACTGTTTCAGATTCAGTTTCGTTACAACCTGCATGCTGACATTTTCTGCTTGCTGTGCACTCATCATTATTCCAAGAATAACTGACTTCATCGCCAAAATCATGTCCCAATTTGGAAGCAACAATAGTTTCCAACGTTGCAGTGCCGTCTGCATTTGCATAGTAAATGCCGGCTTCACGAGAACACGTCCAGTATTCAACTGTTCCGTCTTGTGTGCAACTTGGAGCTACTGCTTCGTGATGTGTCATAGCATGTCCCAAAGGAGCAATGTATCCGTTGCCGTCTTTTGCTAACCAAGTTTGAAGATTTGTAATTTCTTGAGTTAAAGCTTCATCGGAGAAGTATTTTCCGCAACTGCATTCGTAATAAACTTCGTGTCCTGCTTCTTCGCATTTTGCATCAACTTTAGAATATGTTTCTTTTAAAGTATGAATATGTGGAGGAAGATAATCACCATTGTTATCTGTATTTGCAGATCCAGCCAAGGTAATTTTTACAAGTTTATCCGACTCCATAACAAACGTGATTGTATATGAATCCTCAGTGAACTTATAACCGTTTTCAACTTTTGTTACGGGAGCAGTGAGTATATTTTGGAAATCATCGTATTGCTCAATGCCACCAAATGTCAGGCCGTTAAACGAGTTTTTATACAATTTTGAAGTAGCACAATTTGCATTTACCCATACCTTGTCTGAAAGTGGCATACTGAAAGCTGGAAAATCGTCCGGCAAAATATCTGCAATGGTTGCTTGTTTTTCAGTCAACACTTTAAGTTTGAAACAATCGGTTATACCACTGATTGTTATGTAGTTTTCGTCTATCTCTTCATCGTATTCGGTGAAAGAACTAATATTTGTGTAATTAATTCCATCC
>JAZLJV010000045.1:0-2048 GCA_045618025.1 Clostridia bacterium | reverse complement strand
AAAAACCGCAATATTTTTTGTTGATTGGCTATGTTGTTTGCAAGCAATTTTACCGTAAAAAAACGTTATTGTTGTTTTACTGCAAAAAAGCTTTTGTTTGTTGACAATTGAAATAACAATATTGGTTTTTACTGCATTGTTTGCAAGCAATTTTACCGTTTTTTTATTGCAAAAGTTATACGACTGTGGTAAAATGAAAGTTGTGATTGAAAACTACTTATTTTCAGGAGTATTTTATTATGATTGACGTTAACCTTATCAGAAACAATCCCGAAGAAATAAAAGCACGCTACCTTAAGCGTGGTAAGGAAATTGATTTTACCGAATTTTTGGCTTTGGACGAACAACGCAAGCAAATTATCGGTGAAGTTGAAGCAATGAAGGCACAAAAAAATAAGGTGTCGGCACAAATTCCCGTTCTTAAAAAACAAGGACAGGACGTTGCCCCTATTTTTGCCGAAATGAAGGCGTTGGGTGAAAAAATTGCACAAAAAGACGAAGAACTTGCACAAGTTGAAGCAAAATCAAAAGATTTTCTTCTTCGTTTGCCAAACCTTCCTGATGAAGATTTGCTTGCCGGCGGAAAGGAAAACAACGTGCCTATTTACACCTTCGGAACAAAACCTCAGTTTGATTTTGGACCGAAAGACCACGTTGAACTTGCCAAAAGCTTGGGACTTATTGACTACGAACGTGGCGCAAAACTTGCAGGCAACGGCAGTTGGATTTACACCGGTATGGGTGCAAGATTGGAATGGGCTCTTCTTAACTACTTTATTGACAGCCACATTGCCAAAGGCTACACCTTTATGCTTCCGCCGTATATGCTAAACTACGAATGCGGACTTACCGCAGGACAGTTCCCTAAGTTTGAAGACGACGTTTACCACATAAGCAACGGCGAAGGAGACAAATTCCTTCTTCCAACGGCGGAAACAGCTCTTGTAAACCTTTACCGTGACGAAATTCTGGCGGAAAGCGAACTGCCTAAAAAGTACTTCGGCTACTCAGCTTGCTTCCGCAGAGAAGCCGGCAGTTACCGTGCTGAAGAACGTGGGATGATTCGTGGCCACCAATTCAACAAAATTGAACTCTTCCAGTACACCACTCCGGAAAACAGCGACAAGGCATTTGAAGAAATGGTTGGTATGGCTTGCGGACTTGTGGAAGGACTGGGACTGCACTACCAACTTAGCAAACTTGCCGCAGGCGACTGCAGTGACAGCATGGCACGCACCTACGATATTGAAATTTTTATACCTTCTATGAATATCTACAAGGAAGTAAGTTCAGCAAGCAACGCTCGTGACTACCAATGCCGTCGTGGCAACATGCGTTACCGCAAGGAAGAAGACAAAAAAGTGTACTTTATGCACACCCTTAACGCAAGCGGACTTGCCACCAGCCGTGTGTTCCCTGCACTTTTGGAACAAAACCAAAATGCCGACGGTAGCGTTACCATTCCGGAAGTTCTGCGCAAGTACATGGGCGGACTTGCCAAACTTGAACCTATCAAAAAGTAGTTTTTACAATTCAAAAGCCACTCGGCAGAAGTGCGCCGTATGGATTTTTTGATAAACAGAACGGCAAAAAGATGCAAAAATGCTGAGATTTTGGTATTTATTACTTGTTTTTTGCAGTTCATTATTGTATGGCATAATAAACACAAAAAAAGAAAAGTGAGAGTTATTTGCTCTCACTTTTTTATTGCCTTTGCTTGTTTTTGCCTCTAATGTACGACAAGTACGGCAACGATTCAAAACCAAGCAATCTGTCTGCCCCTCTCTCCCTAAGGAGCGCTTTCTAAATAGCTCTCACTTTTTTGGTGCTGATTTTATGTTGTTTTTCGGTATGACAATTGCGAAACCTGTTAAATATCTTTTACAAAGGCACGACGACGTTTATGAAGGGTGGCATCAAACGATTTCCACATATTTTGTACGCTGTCGTTATGTTCCAAATTAAGGTTTGTTTCAGCGTGTTCAATTTCGCCACCACTCAAGTAGTCCATAACACCGGAAAGCAGGCAGGCGTTTATGCCCTTGTTG
>JAZLJV010000044.1:0-8624 GCA_045618025.1 Clostridia bacterium | reverse complement strand
AGCGAAAACACCGTTATGGGTGTTGTTGATGTGGACAAGTGGGAAAAAGTTTCCGGCGACCTTTCATTTACCGTCGCTAACCCTGGCAAGCACGGCGACTCCGCTACCGACAGCAACGTTTATATGATTCATAACATAAACGAAACCACTGCCAGCATTTATTCCAAGAGCTACACCGTTGCTTCCAAAACGTACTACAAAATTACATTGTGGATTAACAGCGCAAATATTGAAAGCGGTAAAGCATTTGTTATGGTAAAGAAGGGACTTTCCAGCGCATTGGAAAGTAACTGGTATGCTTACGACTTTGATATTGAACAGGCTAACGGCTGGCAACAAAAAGAGTTGTACTTGTTTAACCAAAGTTCTACAAGCTCTACCGTTTACATTAACGTAGGTCTTGGCAACGTTTACTCAGGTGAAACAGCAAAAGGCACGTTGTTTATTGACGACATTGTTTACGAAAAGCTTACCGCCAACGATTACCGTATTCACGCAAAAGATACGGCTAAAACAACGCATGTTATTCCTGCTACGGAAGAAGACAAGGTTTTGGACACCAAAGAGTTTGTACAATACGAAAACACTGCGTTCACTACAATGTCCGCTACAGAATACGTTGATGAAACAAAAACATACGTTGAAAATCAGAACGGTTGCTCTCCGTTTGCGGAAGAAGTTACCATCAACAAGTTCAGCGGTGAAGACGTAAGCGCTAAAACCGGTCTTAAAATTGACCTTGGTACAATAGAAAAGAGCGCTACCGAAAACGACATTCTTTACCTTGGCTTCTGGGTGCGTGTTGCCCAAAGCAACGTTTACTCAAGTGCAAACGTTTACCTTGTAGATAGCGAAAACAAGAGTATCGGCTACGACTACACTGCTATTATTACCTCTCAGGAAATTGAAACCGATAACCTTTGCGGTTGGCAAGAATACAAATACTACATCAAACCGGACGAATTGCCAAAACAACTTACACTGCTTGTAACGCTTGGCGACAAAGACGGCTACAACCAAACGGAAAAATATCTGCCGTCCGCAACCGTATACGTAACCAATCCTGAATACGAACTTATCAGTGAAACGGCTTACGACGAGGCAATATCCGGCTCATACGCTAAAAAGGTTGAACTTTCCGTTACCGGCGCAAGCTTTGGCGTAACAAACGGCTCATTCAGTGAACAAGTTACCGTTGGACAACAACCTATGAACTGGACTCCTGTTTTTGCCGGCGATGCTGAAATTTTCAAAAACGGCGGAACAACCATAAGCGGTCTCAACACCAAAGCAAGTGCTATTTTGGGTAGCGGTATTGAAGATAACGCCGAAATTGCTCCTGCAATTGACGACGCTAACCACAAGTACCTTAAAGTTAACAATGCGGAAGCTACCGCCTTCGGTTATGTTTCTCAACAAATTACGTTAAGCGCAAATACCGTTTACGCAATTTCCGTTTTGGCAAAGGGCGACGGCACAGCAACCCCAAGCATGTACGTTGTAAGTGGTAGTGAAGTTATTGCAAGTCTTACAGCAAGTGCAACGGATAGTTCCGAAGACGTTGATGCCAAGTTCTTCCAGACTACGGCAGGCAACGGTTGGACACGCTACTACTTTGTTCTTGCCATCGGCGATAACGACAAAAACGTTACTATTGCACTGTTTAACGGTGCTATTGACGGCACAACCACACAAAGCGGTGCTGTTTACTTTGACCAAGTTGACTACGTAACAATCGGTTCTTACACACGTGACGAAGACGATGCTAAGGTTGTAGAGTTTACTGCTGAAGGCAAATTGCCACTGTTTGACGAACTTGAAGAAGCAAACGTATTGAAGAAGGTTGATTTTACAAGCGATATTGTTGAAGAACCGGAAACATCGGAAGAAGAACCTGAAGAAACTCCTACAAACAATACAACCAACTGGGCTTTGCTTATTTCCATTATTTCAAGCTCGTTCCTTGTTGCAGCTCTTTTGATTGTTATTGTTGTAAAAGCATTCAGAAAGCACTAATTGCATCACTGAAAAGGCATTGTCATTTGGCAATGCCTTATTTTATATTCTTTTGCTTTTTGTAACGCATTTTTAGGAGACGTTTATGACAAAATGGAAAAAAATTTGTTTTATTACGCTAAAAATATTGCTTGCGGTAATTGTTATTGCCGTGCTGTTTTGCGTGTTTGTTGCGCACAGTCAGGATAAGTCGTCAAATCCAAGTCAGGACCTTTCACACTGGATGAGTTACATAAAAGATTTTACTTTGCTAAAGCAAATTGCAATTCCCGGGGCGCACGACAGCGGAACAACCGGCATGATGTGGATGGGCGAAACGCAAAACCTTTCCACAAGCGAACAACTTGCCTGCGGTGTGCGTTACCTTGATTTGCGAGTAGCCAAAAAGAAAAATGCCGACGTAGGACAAATTTACCACGGACCGCTAAAACACCAACTTTTAAGCGACGTTTTGACGGACGTGAACGATTTTTTAACCCTCCACCCTACGGAAACGGTACTACTGGATTTTCAACATTTTGACAGTGCGGAAGGCAACACCTGCGCCCTGAACGACCTGCTAAAGTACATTGACGACACCAAGTTTTTGCGCAACCAAACGGGCAAAACCGATGTGGAATTTTTTGACAAACTTAAACTTGACAGTTGTCGGGGAAAGGTAATTGTGTTTTGGGGTGAACGTGGAAACAATGCGGAATCACAATGTGCATTTGCAAACGACTTTATTTTTCAACGTGGAAACGACAACGGCACCAAACCGGACAGCGTACTGCACAGTTATTACCAAACGGAGCTCAACACAATGCGCTCGCAAAAGTTTATTCACCAAGCTCTGCCGTTTTACATTGAAAATTACAAGACGGAAAACAGCGGACTGTTTGTGTTGCAAGGGCAACTTACCGACAAACTGTTTGTGTTTGGGCCACGTTTTCGTGAAGCTACGCACAACCGAGGTATGAACTACTTTATGTTTGATTTGGCAGACAGTGAATATTTGCCGTACGTAAATATTGTTATGCGTGACTTTGTAAATGCAGAAAAATGCTGTAACACGCTGTATCTAAATTTGCACAAAGACGTTGTAAGACAAGACAAAATTGAACAATACACAAATATGATTCGCCCACATACCACTCTTTGGCTGGTAACAGGTGAGTAAAATAAGTTAAAAGATATAAGAAAAAGTGAGAGTTTGTGCTCTCACTTTTTTATTTGTTATTTTACAAAATATTGTTTTGCGTAAGAACGGCCAAAAGTTCGTCGGCGACTTGCAAAGGTGTTTTGCCATCGGTAACAACGGTGAAACAAGCGTATTTGCTGTACACGTCATTGCGTTTTTCCACCACAGCGGAAAGTTCCGACAAAGTAAGCCCGTCAAACAGCGGGCGTGAGCCGTCTTTGGCAATGCGCTCAAACACTTTACCGGCACTTGTTTTAAGCCAAACTACTGTAGCATTTTGCGCAAAAGAGGCAAAACCTTTGACAAGCGGTGTTCCGCCGCCTACGGCAACAACAGCATGTTTGTCGGTCAGTTTTGCAATCACGTTGCCTTCCACAAGGCGAAAAGCCTGCTCGCCAAACTGCAAAATGTAGTCTTTGGGGCACAACGTAGTGGCATTTTCCGCCAAAACGTCGGTGTCGTAAAAGTTTGTATGCAGTTTTTCCGCCAAAATTTTACCTGCCGAAGATTTGTAACTGCCGGCAAAACCTACAAGCACAATCATTGTTTTTTACCGCCACAAAGGTATTCAACAGCCTTAACGTAGCCGTCTTTTCCGTAGCCCACAAAAGCGGTTTTGCAAACTTCTGACAAAACATCGGTATGGCGAAATGTTTCACGGGCATTAACGTTTGTAATATGTACTTCCACAACGGGCAAATTCAAACTTTCAATACAATCACGTATAGCATAGCTGTAGTGGCTGTACGCACCGGCATTCAGCACCACACCGTCGCACCGGGTTTTTTGCAAAATATCGCACAATCTGCCTTCACAGTTAGATTGCTTAAAGACAAGTTTAACGCCCATATTTGCCGTTTGTTTTTTAATATATTTTTTCAATTCGCCAAGCGTTTCCGTGCCGTACAAAGAAGTATCCCGTTTTCCCAGCATATTAAGATTTACCCCGTTAAGCACAAGTATTTTCATTTTGTATCGTCCTTTTTCAGTAAATTTTCAAATTGTTCGTAGGTGAGCATAGGTTTTTGCCCTGTCCACAGCTCAAAACTTTTAACGCCTTGATAAAACAACATTTCCGTACCCTCCACAACTTCAACACCACGTTGCCTTGCACGTTGAGCAACAGAGCTTTTTCCAAGATAGTTTGTATTGAAAACAATTTCAGTGCTTTCAGGCAAAGTAAATGTGTCTTCAAAAGAGCAGGTTGGCACGGCGACAAAAACAATTTGCGGATTTTTACAACCGACAAAGCCGTATTTTTGCATTAAAAATTGCGCTTTTTGCAAAGTACGGTTGAATATCTGCACGTTTTTTGTATGTTGAGCAACAGTTTTGGCAATGGTAACCGCCACTCCACCTGCGCCGACAATCCAAACGTTTTTGTCCGTCAAACCGTAACGGTGATTAGCCAAGCTTTCCGTTACACCGTAGCCATCGGTAGAGGTTGGTTGTATGTTTTTGCCGACAGTATTAACGGCATCTTCATTTAAGCCAAAAAGTTTAGCTACACGTTGTTTGAAAGGCATTGTAACGTTTGCGCCGTCAACGGCATTTAACACTGAAAGCAATTTTTCGTCGCTTACGTTTTCGGAAAGGTTAACAGCGTTGTAACGAACACTTTTGCCGACACTTAGCGCACAATTGCAAATAAGCAACGGCGATAAACTTGCGGAAACATTTGTACCGACAACAGCGTAATTTTGCGGTTGCACTCCCATTGCCTGTAAAAAACACGGCAGTGAGACGTCAAAATTTTCTTCGTCAATTATTGCTCCGTCCGTAGCAGAGCAAAGCACAACTGCACTCATTGCCACACGATGATCACCAAAAGTGTAAAAGAACGGATGGCGGACGAGTTTGCCGTCACTTTCAATTACAAGATTTTCTCCGTCAAACGTTGCTTTTTGACCTACCGCCTTTGCCAAACTGCAAATTGCTTCAACACGGTTACTTTCCTTGTGGGCAAGTTCACTTACACCGTAAAAACAATGTCTGCCACAAACGGTAAGTGCAATTGCTGACATTACCGGCACTTCGTCAATGGCAAACGCCACCTGTTTTGCTGTGGCGCAAAGCTCACCTATGCTACTTGGTTCTACCACCACGTCGCCTACGCTTTCACCGCATACGTCCCTTGCGTTTTGCACAAAAACCTTTGCACCGCTTTGTTGCAAAACGGTTAGCATACCTGTGCGTTCTTCGTCTACACACACATTGCAAAAATTTGCTTTTTTGTTCTGCAAAAGAGCCACGGCAAGAGAAAACGCCACTGAAGAAAAATCGTTCGGCACGTTGTAATCCCTGCCGGCAAAACAGCTTTTTTCTACAGTAACAATGTTATTATCACATCTTATTTTACCGCCAAATGCCTGCAAAAAGTTTTCGGTATGTTTGCGTGTCGGCGTGTTTTCCACGTACGTCACGCCGTTTTGAAGTGCCCCCGCAATAAGAATGGCACTTTTTACCTGTGCAGATACAACTTGCTGAGTTATGGTTGTATTGCGTAGCTTTCCGCCGTGCGTTTTATACAAAAAAGTACCGTCACCGTCCGTTACGTTTGCGCCCATTTGTCGCAACGGTTCTGTTACACGTCCCATTGGCCGTTTAGAAAGCGACTTGTCACCCACAACTGTGGCGGAAACCTCTAAGCCTGCCAAAACACCTGCCAACAGTCGTGCCGTAGTTCCGCTGTTTTGTGCATCAAGCACTACGTTTTGGTTGGGCTTTTGCCAAGGCGTAACGGTAAAAGTTGTACCGCAAAGTGTAATTTTTGCGCCCAAAACACGCAAACACTCCGCCGTTGCCAACGTATCACGGCTTACCAGTGCATTGGTAACAACACAGGTTCTGTCGGAAAGTGCGGAAAAAATAAGTGCACGGTGCGTCAGCGATTTGTCACCTGCAAGCACGTTGCTGTTAAGTTGTATTTTACTTACTGCTAACATTTATTATTGTTTTTCCTGTTCAAAAAGAAGTTTTTGTAAATCCGTCAGTTGCAACTGCTTGTAACACACCCCGTTATCGCCTACAAATGCAAAGGCAATTTTGCCGTCTACGTTTTTCTTGTCGTTTACAACAAGGTTAAGAACGTTTTCGGTAAGCGGTTCAATACAAAAACTGCGTTGCAATTCGTCCTGCCATTTTTCCGCAAAACTTTTGCTTGCAATACCGAGTTTTTGTGCTAAGACAAGCTCGTAATACAAACCGCACGCAACCGCCTCACCGTGAGAAAGTTTTTGAGAAAGTTCCAAAGCATGTCCCAAAGTGTGCCCTGCGTTAAGCATTTTGCGGTCGCCGTTATCCGTCGGGTCACTTTCCGTTACACGTTGCTTAAAAAGCGCACACGCCGTAACAAGTTTTTCATCACAAAAGTTGCCGTTGCAATTTGCAAAAATATCGTCAATTTGTTGTGACAGCATACGGTACTTAAGCACTTCACCATAGCCGGAAAGCAATTCACGACTTGGCAAAGTTTTCAAAAAACCGACGTCAATAACAGTGTCGCCAACGTAGTAGGTGCCGACGGCATTTTTAACACCGCAAAGGTTTATGGCGGTTTTTCCGCCTATACTGCTATCTGTTTGCGCAATAAGCGTTGTGGGAATGTGCAAAAGCTTTGTTCCACGCTTAAAAATGCTACACGCAAAACCGGTAACATCGCCCACCGTACCACCGCCAACAGCAACAACGGTATCGTTTTTTTGCAAATTGTGCGCCAAAAAGAACTCACACAGTTTTTGTGCGTTCGCAAAAGATTTGGCACGTTCCCCTGCGGGCAAAACGTACACGTTTTTACCCTGAAGGTTGTATATTCTTGCAACGTTTTTATCCGTTACGATAATACTGTTTGCATAAGATGCAAGGTTGACTTTATCAAAAGTAATCATAATAAATTTTGTTTTGTCATTTGGTTCACCAACACCGTAGCCAAAATGTTTTCGGCAATTATGCCAACATTGGCCACAACGCAGGTATCGGCCCTTTCGTAGTGTGAAGGTACCGTTTGCTTTGTCAGTTTATCTATTGTAAAGGTATTTTTTACCGTAGGAACGGGTTTTACCGTAAGACTACAAACAATATCATTGCCTGTAGTTATGCCACCTACTATTCCACCGCAGTTGTTTGTTTGGTATTTTACCAGACCGTCGCACACGCAAAGAACATCACTTGCCTTAACGCCGTTTTGTTCGGCATAGTTTTTACCTAAGCCAAACTCTACCGACTTTACCGACGGAATAGCCATAAAACTGCCGGCAAGCTTGCCGTCCAGCCTGTCTTCGTAAGGGAAAACATCGCCCAGTCCGCAAGGCACGCCGGTTGCACATACAACGCTTACACCACCAAGACTGTTACCGTCATTGCGCATTTGTTCCACAAGCTGTGCCATTTTGTTTGTGGCAATTTTGCTTGGACAACGCAGTAACGCAAAGTACTTGTGATTTTCCGTCTTGCCGAAAATGTACTGTGCACGGCTTTTTACGTTGCCTATTTGCTGAGTGTAGCTATAAGTAAAAACACCGTGTAATTGCAATATTTGTTTGCAAATTGCACCTACAACCACGTAGCAAACGCTGTTGCGTGCACTGGCAATTTCGTTGAGCGCACGTGTGGAAAGTTGCGGATAGCGAGCAAGCCCAACCACGTCAACGTGACCACTCCTAAGTGCCGTAATCTCCGCACGTTGTTCAGTTTTGGCATTAGGCACAAAAAATTTTACGTCCCCACGCACCGTCAGTTTGCCGTTTTGCGCACCTTCAAAGGTAACGCTATCTCCAAAAGTCTGCCTTGTACTACGGCCAAAACCGCATTTGCGCAATTGCAGTTGTTTGTTTACCTGCGCCACATCAACAACAAATCCGTCTGGCAGTCCGCTGATTGTTCCGCAATAGCCTTCCCCGTGTGAAGTGCCGTTAAAAGAATAAGTAATCATTGTACGCCGTCGCCCTCCGACTCTTGTTTTTTCCATGCATCGGGACAAACACGATGTTGTTTGAACCAATCGGTATCTTTTAACAAAATATTGTTTGCGCTACAGTCTACTTTTACATAAGCACTGTTGCAACTTACCGTTATTTCACCGTTCATAGGTGTGTAACCGTCGTTAACAGCAAGTGTTGTTGTAAAAACAAGGTCGGTATAAGGTGCTATGCGGTCAACAAATGCCTGTGAAGGAAAAGTGTTGGCATCCACTTTGGTATATTCCGTTGAACCGGCACAACAGCAAACGCACACAATTTTTGGCTTTATTACCGAGAGCAAACAATCGTTGGAAGAAGTAGGACTGCCGTGATGTCCCGCTTTGAACAGCACAACTTCGGGAAGAGTATTGTATTGCACAAGATATTCCTCACCCCTTTCCTCCAGATCACCTGTAAACAAATAGTGATTTACCTTGCTTGCATCCGGATTGGATGCATCGTAAGCAGTG
>JAZLJV010000043.1:0-9856 GCA_045618025.1 Clostridia bacterium | reverse complement strand
AAAAACTTCTATATCTCTGTTGTAGTTTACGGTAGATTTGCCATAGGCAAGCAAATGCCACGGGTCAATCATATTTACGTCGTCAAGGTCTGCCGTGGCCGATTCGTACGCAATGTTTACCGGATGATTTAGTGGTAGGTTCCATATAGGAAATGTCTCAAACTTGGCGTAACCGCTTTTTATGCCACGTTTGCCGTCATGGTAAAGTTGCGACATACACGTAGCCATTTTTCCGCTACCCGGTCCGGGTGCTGTTACCACAACAATTTTGCGTGATGTTTCTATGTATTCGTTTTTGCCGAGGCCGTCGTCACTTACAATATGTTCAATATTGGTCGGATAACCGTCTATTTTGTAATGTTTGTATACTTTTATACCGCTTCTTTCCAATTTGCGCTTAAACTTTACCGCAGAAATATTATCCGGCGAATACTGTGAAATAACAATACTCCCCACAAACAATCCACGTGCGGTAAAAGCATCATAAAGGCGCAATACGTCCTGGTCGTATGTAATGCCAATATCTTCACGCAGTTTGTTTTGCGCAATATCATCGGCTTTTATTACTATAACAATTTCCACGTCGTCCTTCATTTTGGTAAGCATTTTTACCTTGCTGTCCGGTTCAAACCCCGGCAAAACACGTGATGCGTGGTAGTCGTCAAACAGTTTTCCGCCAAACTCCAAATAAAGTTTTTCACCAAATATTTTTACACGCTCGGCTATTTTTTGCGATTGTAGTTCCAAATATTTTTCGTTATCAAATCCCGACATAAGTTTTTCCTTGTATTATTTTTCGTTTAGTAGAGAAAGCACTTCAAGCACTTTTTTGTAGTCGTTGGTTTTATCAAGACGTGGATTGTATTCCACGCAATCCACAGCAACTACATCGGCATTTTGCAACACGTATTGCAAAAACAGAGTAATTTGACTAAAACCCAGCCCGTTTGGCAAAACATACCCGGTAGAAGCAAACTCGCCACCGTCAATGGCGTCTACGTCAAAACTGATGTGCACTTTTTTGCCTTGCACGCTTTGCACAATTTGCTCTGCAACACTTTTGATGCCTTGTTTTTTCGCCTCCTCCGCCGTAATTACGTGTACGTTTTGCGCTTGCAAAATACCGTATTCCGCACTGTCAATACTGCGGGCTCCCACAACAAAGACGTTGCTTCCGTTAAGTTTTTTGTCACAAAGAGTAAGTGCGGGCGAGCACAGTCCCATAACACTGGCAAGTGGCATACCGTGAATATTCCCCGAAAGAGACGTTTTTTCGGTATTTATGTCTGTGTGGGCATCAACGTAAACTACGGCAACGTTTTTTTCGCCGTAAACGGTAAGCGACGACGAAATTGTGCCGATGGCAACAGAGTGGTCTCCACCAACAGTAACAACGGTTTGTCCACGTTGTTGTGCGGGCACAAGCACCTTTAACAAACGTTTGTTGGTGCGCATAACACGCTTTACGTTGTGTGCTTCGCCGTTAAAATCAAACAAGGGACGAACACGGCACATTCTTTTGAATTGTGCACTGTTTATGGTTGTTTTAAGCCCTTTTGCACACAAAAAATTATAAGTTTTTTCACTACCTTGTGAGGCTGAACCTTCGCTGAGTGGTGCCTCCACCACAAAGTATTTTGGTTGCTGTTTCATTTTTCACCTTAGTAATATGTTTTTAACGATTATGGCAGGTAAAATAAATAACCTGAGTGCCGTTTTCCGCTATATTTGCAAGCATTTTTATTGCACTATTGTAATTTGCGTCGTCGTAGTTGACAAAAGCATCGTCAATCATCACAAACGGCAGATTACCGTTGTAAATAAGATTGCTCAACGCCAGACGGAAACACAAAAGCACCATTTCACGAGTGCCACGTGAATAGTCATCGGCAAGATGTGTTTGTCCGTTTTCCGTAATGCTTACAACAAAATTGCGGTCGGTGCCGACTGTAAGGCTTTTGCTACTTAGCTTTTGCAATAACCCGGTGGTTTTTTCTGCAAGTTGCGGAATATAGCTTGCCGAAAGGTTTTCCTTGGCGACTGCAAGCAATTCCATTGCCTTGGATAGTACGTCGTAATTATTCTGCAAAAGAGCCTTTTGCTTAAGCAAATTTTCTATGCCGTCTTCTATTTGCACGGCGGAAACCGTACACAGCTGTTTGTTTTGCGTAACAAGCATGCCTTCTTCAAACGTCAAATCTGTTAAAGTTTTTTCCAATTGCTTGCATTGTACTTCGGCATCGACAATTTTTGCTGAATAATCTTCCGACGGAGCATCACGGTCAAGTTTTTTTAACAATGCTTCCCGCACGCTGATATTTTTTTCACGCTCGTTGCGTAAATTTATCATAGCATCCAATATCTGCTTGCGAGAAGTACCACGTGCATACTTGGAAGACAGCTTATTGAACTCTTGCAGACACGTTTGCATTTGTTGCAAAACTTCCATATTTTTGTTGTTTTCCGTTGTTTTTTTGCGATACAAATAGTAGCAAAGCAGTACCCAAAGCACACCTAAACCAACACCGGCAAGCCAATGCAACAAAAAACCCGCAAATACTGCAAATGCAGCAAGCAAAACAATGTAAACCATCGTCAGCGGATTTGTTTTTTCCGGTTTGGGCATAGCAAGAGGAACTTCCAGCGAAGTAAGCATTGCATCAAGTTTTTGCAACGCTTCCAAATCTTGCGATATACTCTCCGGACATTCGGCAATTTTTACATCCAATTCGTCAATCTGACGGGAAAGTTCCTGTTGTTGAGAATTGTTTGCAATGTTTTGTTGACGTTTTAATTCATCAAGTTGTTGTTTGCATTTCAGCAAATTATCACCGGCAAGCTGTTTTTCTTCGGTAATTTGTTGCAAACGTTGATTATTGCGTTCCAGTTGCGCTTCTTGCCGGCGGATATCAGCAAGCTGACATTGCTTTTGATCAATCAAATCTTCAATTTGGTTAATACGTCCGCCGTTGCCACGCTCCGCCTTTAGTTCCTTGCGTTTGTCACGCAGTTTTTCCACAGCTTTATCACCGTTTGCACCGCCGTCTTCCACAACACCTGCAAGTAACTTGTCAAAGTTGTCGTTAGAACGCACCTCTACACTTTCCTGCGGATAGTACATACTTCTTTCAAAAGATTGTTCCGTCAGACCCAAAAAATATTCTCCCAACGTAAGCTCCGTAACAAGCGGAGCGCCTGTTTCCACACAAACAACCTTAAGCTGGTCGTCTTTTGCACTTTTGGCAAAAAATCTTTCCACACGGTAGGTTTTGCCTTGGTGTTCCAACGTTAAATTTCCGCCAAATTTTTCCGAAGAGTTCCACGGCAGATATTTTGTTGCATCGCTGGCCATTTCTCCCAACGAATTATGCCGTGATTTGTGACTTAAACCGTAAAACATTGCCTTTACAAAACTTGCCAAAGTGGTTTTGCCAAAACCGTTACACTCACGCAACACGTTTAATCCGTCGGTAAAATTGAGTGAATAATCGCTTAGCTTACCAAACTTTTTTATGTACAGTGAAAGTATTTTCATAGTTCCACCTCTCTGCCATCAAGCGCTAAAAGGCCAACACGTATAACGCTTTTACGCATGTTTTCATCGGTAATTTTGCTTGCAAGACGAACAAATTCTCCCCTGAGAGAAATCTCTTGAGAAAGTGCTTGCAAGTCGGTGTTTTCCAAAGTGTTGTCAACTATGCGAAGGGCATAGTACTTGTTTTGCAAATAGTTTTTTACACTGTCGGTATTTACGTTTTCGTTTTGCGTTCCGGTAAAAGTAATGCACAAATAATTGCCTTCCGATACATCCTGCAATGCTTTTTCCGTACGGTTTTGTAGCTGAATGTTGTTTTCCACGCCGGTAAGATCTACATTTACATTTTGCACTTTGCGGTAGTGTTGCGGTACAAATTGTATTTTGTTGGTGTCGGTATCTACCACAACAAAGCCCGTTTCGGCATTTTCATCAAAGCCACGGGTTTCCAACACACCGCAGTATGCGCCCTTTACCCTGCCGAACATATGTTGACAATAGGCGTGTCTGTGACCAAGAGCAACATACTGTGCACCGCTTTCGGCAATTGCCTTACCGTCAATAAAACCGTAGGTGTTGTTGTCTGTATCTCCATGAAGCACCAACACATTAAACCGTGATGGATCCAACACAAGATTTTGCCATTGTTGCTCGTCGTCATAGCCAAGCTCTCTACCTGTAAACGTCACGTTTTCCACATCAAACTTTGTCCACTCGTCGCCAAAAAACCGCACACGTGGTGCATATTTTGCCAACAGCGTGTAAGGTTTAGCGCTACCGTGATTGCCCTTTAGCACAAACCACTGCAAGCCACTGTTTTCAATAACTTCCGCTACACTTGCAATTGTAGAAGCAAGTGCAAAGTCACCGTCAAACATATCTCCGGCAACCACAACAGCCGTTACGCCGTTGTTTTTTGCATAGTTTACCATAGTGCAAAATGCAGTAATAAGTTCGCTTCTGCGTTCGTTGCCGTTTTTAACGTTGCCAAGTGGCGAATCCAGATGTAAATCTGCCGTGTGAATAAATTTCATAATAAAACATTTTACCACATTGCTAATTTTTTTTCAATAACAAATGCATTGTTAAGCAAAAATTGTTTCCGCACGACCGGCCAAGCAAATGCCTTACCGCAAATGCAACCGGCGTTTTAAGTGACAAATGTATAAGCAAACGGGTTTTGGCTAATTATCCCTTCAAATACCTAAAAACCGGGTTCCATAGTGGGGAATCCGGCTTTTATTTATTTGTTTTAACCGTGCAATAGAAAAACCTTGCAGAAATACGAAAAAGGTGGCTGAAAACCGTAAAACTCCGCCAGACACCTTACCTGTTAATATTTTGCAATACAAATACAGGGTTTTACATTATTTACGACAAACTTTTTTCTTAATCCTTTGTCCAAAGATCTCCGCTCCAATGATGGCGATATCTTTCCTTGCATTTTGTGCAACCATAAAGGTTGTATTCGCCCTTTTCATCGGTGTAGGTAACCGGTCTTGAATTACTGTTTACAACCTTAAACAAATTTTCGCCACATGCGGGACAACACGGATTTGCACTGGAAATATTTATTTCTTTCAACCCGGAGTTGCCCTTTCCGCCGGCAACGGCCCCAAGCTCTTCATCGGTAAGTTCACCGTTTTTGTTAAGTTCGGTAAAATACTTTGTTGCTTCTTCTTGCGTCATAGCAATGCCACTTTCCTGTGCAAGTGCAACAAGTTCTTCAATGCTTTTTGCTTCTTTTGCTTTTGCTATTTGTTCTTGCGTGAATTTCATTGTTGTTTTTCCTTTATTTATTCAAGCGTTTTTGATGACGGTTTTACATCATTTATCATCTGCTCGTCTCTTTCGTCCACTGCCGCTATATATGGCATCATACGGTTCCCTTTCAAAAAAGCCGTCTCGCCAATAATTGCAAAAGTGGCACCGTTACCGCCAACCACCTCGGCAAGCTCTTCTTCCGTCAGTTCTGCAAGTTTTTTGCTCACGGCTCCAAATTCTTCTTTTAGTGCGCTGAGTTCTTCTTTGGTTTTCATCAGGAGTTACTCCTTTCAAATTCTGATTGCATTTGTTTATACGATGTACTACCAATAATGGCTACTGTTTTTTGTATTTTATTGACTGTCAGCAATAAAAAATGCCGTTATTATAAATGTTATGGTAAAATACCCTTTGTTTATTTCTGCCCTTTTAGCTTAAAACCAATTTGCCTTGCTTGCAGAGATTACATATAGTATATTTAATTCTTCTTTAGTTTTTGTGGCGTATTTTTTAGTTTTCAAACAACATTGTTTTGTCGTTGTCTTTTTTTGTATTGTGCAAATATAATCGGCATAAAATATTTTTTTGCCGGCACTTGACGTTACCAAGCAACAAATTAAAATATATTTGCGTGTGAGTAGATTTTATTATTAAATATTATATCATAATACAGCGCTTTTTTCAACACAAATAGGCTAAAGTAATTAAAAATTATGACATTTTTACAACTTTAACGTTTTTACCGCAAATGCGGTCAGCGTTTGACGAAATAAAGCAAATGGTGTATAATAAGTGCCGAGAATTGCTTTGTTACCGCATTTTAACCAACCGCCAATGCTTTTATGTGCTATGGGCATTGGTTGCAAAATACAGTTGCTCGGTCAAAATGCTTTACACACTTTACAAGCCAACTTAAACTACGTAGTGTAAAAGTATTACTCCGTGATTTTTCTATCCGTCGCTTGTAACAATTAAATATATCTTTCCGTAGTTAAACGGATATGTCGGGTACCCTGCCCGACGGCGTTCGCAAGTTGCACTTGCTCGGCTCAACAGCCCCGCTCTATCCGTCACTTGTAACAATTAAATATATCTTTCCGTAGTTAAACGGATATAACAACCCCCTCCTAAGGGGCCGTTGTGGGTTCAATTCCCGCCGGAAAGGCCAACTTACACGCTTTCTTTGCAGAGGCGTGTTTTTTGTTATTTTTTTGCTTGAAGCAACTCAAAAGTTGATGTCGCTGTATTGTAACAGCTGTATAAACAGGCAATTGTTGGGCAACAATTTTGACAAAGGAGTAAATATGAGAAAAGTAACGGAAAAAGTTGCGTTGATTGCACAAATTGTACTGACTTTGATATTTGTTATTATGTGCGTACTTTACATGCTTAACGTTATTCCGCAGGGCAACAGTTTTGGCGACAATGCCGTTACCGTGGTGCTGTTTGCCGTATTGGTAATAATATGGTTGGCTGTGGCATGTTATTTGTTGTATCTTAATTTTGCCGACAGTGCTGCATTGCAATGTTTGGTGTTGCATTCGGATAGTCAAAGTGCAACGTTTGCCACAAGCAAGGTAATAAAACGTGCCATAAACCGATGTGCCAGACAGGTTGGCGAAGTTCACGTACGGCGAGTGCAAGTGCGTTCGGACGAAAAAATGGGCTATCGTCTGCTTTTGGTGGTGGAAGTAAAAAGTAATTGTGCTACCTTTTTTGTAGACAAATTGCGTGCTATGGTAGAAGACTACTTTGAAACGGTGTTCAATCTGAAGTTCAACACTATAGAGTTTAAAATAAACCGACTGCATGCACACTACGTTGCCGATTTTGCCAAAGCGGAAAAAATTGCAGAACAGCTGGAACAGCAACACAATGCTGTAGACCAAGCCTACCAAACTCCGGAAGAAAAAGAAACAGAGGCAAACTGATTGCCTCTGTTTTTTGACTGTTAATGTGGTTTTTGTGCAAAACGGTGATTTTTGGGCTGTTTTGATAGCTGAAAATACCGTCTCCTAAACAAAACCGCTTGTAAATACAAATGATATTGCATACATTTGTTTTTTGCAATATGTTTTACAGTCGTTTGCTTAAACCTACTTAGAATATTTTTCTATAAGATAGTCTACGTAGTAGTTTGGGTTAAACTCTTCGCCGGTAGCGAGTTTTAGTATTTCGTCAGGGTACTTGCTTGAACCGTACTTGTGAACGTGTTCTTTTAACCAGTCGTTAATTTGTTTGGTGTTTCCGCTTGCCAAACTTGCATCCACGTCAAAATCTTTGTTCATATAATGGTAAAGCTGTGCGGAAATTGCACTGCCAAGCGCATAGGTAGGAAAATAACCGAAGTTTGCGTATGCCCAATGCACGTCTTGCAAAACACCTTCACGGTCGGTAGGTACGTCCAAACCAAGGTATTCCTTTACTTTTGCGTTCCAAGCGGAAGGCAAATCACTTACGGCAAGAGAGCCATCAATAAGCTGTTTTTCCAAATCGTAACGAAGCATTATGTGCAATGGATAAGTCAGCTCGTCGGCTTCCGTACGGATAAGACTGCGCTGTGCGGTGTTTACGTAAGCAACAAATTCGTCAAGAGAAACATCTGAAAGATTTTCAGGGAAGGTTTGTTGCAGTTTGGCATAGTGTGCCTGCCAAAATGCCTTGCTTCTACCTATAATATTTTCGTAAAAGCGTGATTGACTCTCGTGTAGGCCCAAGCTTGCACCGCCACCGCAAAGTGTGCCGTTAAGGCTTGGGGCAACCTGCTGTTCGTAGGTGGCGTGGCCGGTTTCGTGAATGGCGGAAAAGATGGCGGACGTAAAATTGTTTTCGTAGTAATGGTTGGTAATACGCACATCGTCAGTACCGAAACCGCTGGTAAACGGGTGTTCACTTTCCTTCATTATGCCACGTGATTTATCAAAGCACATAACGTCTCTGAGGTATTCGCAAAACTCCTCTTGTTTGTTTGCAGGGTAGTTTTTGGTGGCGAAAGCAGGCACTGCAGGCTTGGTTTCCGTTGCTTTTTTTACAAATGGTACAAGACGGGTTTTTAGGGCATCAAAAAATTTGTCGTATTCCTTTTGGGTGTAGTGTGGTTCGTATTCGTCCAACAATACGTCATAGCCGGAAATTTTTTCCGTTGCCAGCCACTTGGTTTTCTTTTGGCAGAACTCCACCATTTTTTCCAAATACGGACGGAAAAGTTCAAAATTGTTTTCCTTTTTTGCACGCACATACACAGGGTACGCCTTGGAATTGAGTTCGCTGAAAGCCATATATTCTTCAATAGGTATTTTTTTGGTATCTTCAATGCTTTTTGCCATAACTTCCACTTCGTGAGCAAGCTCCGGCGAAAGTTCGTTTTTGTTGGCGTTAAGTTCCGCCACGGCTTTTTCAAATTCGGGATCGGTGCTGAGGTTGTATGAAAGTGCAGAAATTTCTCCCATTTGTTCGCTGTCGGCAAGAATGCTGTTTTCCGCAGCGGTGGTCTCCATATCCCAACTGATAATAAAGTTTACGTATGCTTGCGCCACTATTTTTTTGCGATGCGCAAGATAAAACTCCAAAGCGTTTTTCATTTATTTTTTCTCCTTTTTATTTTCTATATTTTTTATTACAAATTTACCGCCGATAATTATTCCCGCCATTGAAAGCACATTGCAAATAACAAAAATAAGTTGTGAATTGGTAATTTTTACCATAAATACACTGTCACCCGTAGGGTTAAGCGTTTGGGAAAGCGGTCCGTTAAACAAATAGTTATAGCCAAAAATTACCGCACAAATAAATGCCACGCTTACGCATATTACAAAATTATTGTAACCGTCCGGCGGTGAAAGCAACACCACAAGCGCAACAAGGCCGGTAAAGGTTGCACAAAGCATTGCCACTGTGGTTATTTGATCTTCCGAAAGCTTCAAAGCACCTGCAAAGCAGTACACAAGCACAACGGAAAGTGCCAACGCTACACCGCTTGGAAGCATCCGTTTGAGAATGTTCGGAATAAAATGTCCCTTTATCAGGCTGTGGTTTGGCTTGAAGGTGAGTAAAAACGTTGCAATGCCCGTTATACCAAACTCTATACCGTACAAATGCATTGCGGAAAACGGATAAGGATACGGCAAAAAGAACAACAACACGGTTACAACAATTGTCATTGTAGTTTTCATCAAAAACAGTGTACTGCTGTTTTGAACGTTGTTTACCACCTGCCTGCCTTCCGCCACCACGCTTGGCATAGAGCCGAATTTGTTATCGGAAAGCACAAGATGCGCTGCGGTTTTTGCGGCGTCCGTTCCGCTACCCATAGTTACGGCGCAGTCGCTTTCACGCATTGCCAAAATATCGTTTACGCCGTCACCTGTCATTGCAACGGTGTGACCGTTTTGTTTTAGTGCAGTTACCAAAATTGCCTTTTGCTCCGGCGTAACACGACCAAAAACAGTATATTGCGTGGCAATTTTTGCCACTTCTTCATCCGTCAGACCCTCCAGCGAAACGTACTTTTCGGCATTTTCCACACCCACTTGTCCGGCAATTACACTTACGGCAAAC
>JAZLJV010000042.1:0-2824 GCA_045618025.1 Clostridia bacterium | reverse complement strand
AATGCTGGATGAAACTTGTCTCGTCCAGATATCCACGCCAATCACTCAGGTTCTTGACGCGTTGACACATTTGGCTGAAATGGTTGCTGATGTACGTGCGTTGTTGAGTGGTAATCTCGTCCGATCCGGGCTCTTTGATGGTGATGCCCATGCTGTATGGGTTGGAACTGAACCATCCCATGGCGGGTTCGTCGCTGGCATAGCCGTCCATCTCAAGATGATAACCTCCCGTGAGCGCTTCACCTGCGTTATCCTCAGGAGTCATCTCGGTTATGTTGATGCGGTTGGGGTTGATTTCCAACTGATCGGCCAGGGTGTAAACGCCTTTGTACTCACCAAGACGTTCAATGGCAATAACGTCCTTTGCCTCCTGCACCACGCAAATAACGGAGTTATCACGTGTACGGCAAATGTGGCAAGGGTCAACGTCGGTGTAGTTTCCGCAGACGGAGCACACCTTTACGTTGCTTTTGGCCTCAACAATGGCACGTGCAAATTCACGAGCATCTTCGTCCGTCATATTAAGCACGCAAAGCGCATAGCGTTGTGCGGTTTTTGAGCCAACACCCGGCAAACGTGTAAATTTGCCTATCAGCCTTTCAATAGGTTCAATGTAGTTGCTCATTGTTACATAAGTCCTTTCATAGCGGAAAACGGTGCCATAACCTTTTCTTCTTCGGCTGTTGCCTGTGCATAAGCATCGTTAATGGCTGCAAGCACCAAGTCTTCCAACATTTCAACGTCGTCAGGGTCGCAAGCGTTTGGACTTACGTGCACTGAGTTAATAACCTTTTTGCAGTTACATTCCACAGTAACCAGACCGCCACCTGCGGTGCCTGTAACCATTTTTTCCTCTAAAGACTGTTGTGCTTCCAAAAGTTTCTGTTGCATTTGTTGCGCCTGCTTCATAAGGTTTTGCATACCGCCACCGTTTCCGCCTGCGCCGTTGTAACCGTATTTGTTTCCCATAGTAAAAAAATCTCCTTTTTGTTATCAATTATCCTTAAAAGTAACGTTTTCGCCCAAATTTTTTAGTTGGTCGTCAACGCTTTGCTGAGTTTCCTGTTGTTTTTGAACCACCACTACGGCCTTACCGCACACCTTGTCGGCCACTTGCTGAATATCCTTTTTATACTCGTTTTCAACAAGCATAAACTGACTTTTTCCGCAAATAACAACAAATTTGTTATCTTCAAGCTTTACAGCCACCTCTTTCCACACGGCGGAAAGCAACGGCTTGCCAAGTGCATCCAAGCGCACCTTGATACCACGCCAGATAGATTGCGCATCGGTAATGTCAACAATTATCTGACTATCCTGCGAGATGTTTTGCGGTTGTTGCTCCAGCCTTGTCAAACGGCGTTCCAACCCTTCTACGTCTACTTCACCCGTGCTACGTGCAATTTTTAAGCATGATGCCTCAAATAGCATAAGCGGAGAAAGTGCAAAGCGCAAGGCGTTTTCTAACCCGACAAGGGTATCTATGGCATACAGCAGTTTTTCGGTAGTTGTGTTTTGCGACAATGTATGCATTTTGCTGAAAATATCCTCAGGCAAGCACAACATTTCGTTAGGGTTCTTGCAAAGTTTTATGGTAAGTACATCTCTGAAATACACCGACAAATCCTTTGCCAAACGTGCTACGTCTTTGCCTTCTTTTACAAGTTTGTCAATTTCCGTCAAAATATCTGCCGGCATATTTTGCAAAACGGCGTTTGCAAGCACGGCAATACTGTCTTGCGACGAAACGCCCAAAACGTTCATAACGTCGTCGTAGGTAAGTTCTCCCTCGCCAACGGTAAAACAACGGTCTGCAATGGACATTGCATCACGCACACTACCTTCGCCTGCTTGCGCAATGGCTTCTACCGCTTCACGAGTGTACTGTTTGTCTTCCTTATCAAACACGCTTGCAATGTGGTCGGCAAGAGTGCGTGTGGAAACAAGGCGGAAATCAAACCGCATGCAACGGCTGACAATGGTTTGAGGGAGTTTGTGAACTTCCGTCGTGCAAAGAACAAAAATAACGTGTTTTGGCGGTTCTTCCAATGTTTTTAACAAGGCATTGAAAGCACCTATACTAAGCATGTGAACCTCGTCAATAATGTAAACTTTGTAACGACAGTTTACCGGTGGAAATTGCACCTTTTCACGAATATCACGGGCGTAGTCCACACCGTTGTTGCTGGCGGCGTCCATTTCCACCACGTCAACGTTTGTATGGCTAAGTGCCTGACAAACCGCACAACTGCCACACGGGTTACCGCCGTCAGACTGTGCGTTCAAGCAGTTTACCGCACGTGCAAATATTTTTGCAGTGCTTGTTTTGCCTGTTCCACGAGTGCCGGTAAACAAATAAGCATGTGAAACTTTGCCGTTTGCAATTTGATTTTTCAACGTGTTTACAATGTGGTCCTGCCCTATTACGTCGTCAAACGTTTGCGGACGGTATTTGCGGTACAATGCAACGTAGCTCATTTTTCCTGCTCCTTTTGTTGTAAAATTGCAATAAGTTTTTTGCGTGCACGTTGAAGTGCACCGTCAACGGATTTGTAACTTATGCCAAGTGTTGCCGAAATGTCATCGTAAGAATGGTTTTCGGCAAAAAGTTTAAGTACTTTGGATTCCTGTTTGGAAAGTTTTGCGGAAACAATTTGCAAAAGCTTTTCAAAATTTTCCTTTTGAACAATGTAGTCCAGCGGATTGCTGTCGTCTTCAACGCCTTCAAGTGCCGTAATATCAACGTAATCGTTAAGTGCACGGTGTTTTTCGGCATTACTGCGTGTTATTGCCGATTTTATCTGACTGCGCACGCACAGCTCAA
>JAZLJV010000041.1:0-2210 GCA_045618025.1 Clostridia bacterium | reverse complement strand
GTAGATGAAGAAAGGGGATTGAACTTATGAATGAAAAATTATTGAACAGATTTTTACGCTATGTACAAATAGATACGGAATCGGTAAGTGACGTTGAACAAGTACCAAGTACTGAAAAACAAAAAAATCTTTCTAACCTGTTGGCGGAAGAACTAAGGGCTATGGGTGCAAGTAACGTCCGCACCGATGAACACGCCTACGTTTACGCAACTATTCCCGCAAACAACGGAGGGAGTTATTCTCTTGGTTTTATAGCACACGTAGATACTTCCGAAGCTGTTTCCGGCAAGGATGTAAAGCCCGTTGTAACCAAAAACTACGATGGTAAAGATATTGCCCTTGCCGAAGGCAGAGTGCTTTCACCAAAAGATTTTCCGGAAATGGCAAATCACAAAGGCAAAACAATTATCAGCAGTGACGGCACAACGCTTCTCGGTGCCGACGACAAGGCCGGCGTAGCCGTTATTATGCAAATGGCTGAAACGTTATTTGCCAATCCGCAGATACCTCACGGTACAATTCAGATAGCATTTACTCCCGATGAAGAAGTCGGCAACGGTACGGCATTTTTTGATGTGGCAGGCTTTGGCGCAAACGGTGCTTATACCATTGACGGCGGTGGCTTGGGAGAATTGGAAAACGAAAACTTTAACGCTGCAAGTGCAAAAATTGATGTTGACGGCATTTCGGTACATCCTGGTACTGCCAAAGGTAAAATGGTAAACGCAAGTGAAGTTGCAATGGAGTTCCACCGTTTGCTTCCGGAAAACCAAAAACCGGAATATACTGAAAACCGTGAAGGTTTCTTCCATCTTTGCAGTTTTGAAGGTACCGTGGACCATGCCCATGCCGACTACATAATCAGGGACCACGACAAACAAAAGTTTGCCGACAAAAAGCAACTTTTTGCCGATGCTGTTGAGTTTATGAACAAAAAATACGGCGCTGATACCGTAAAATGCACCATAAAAGACAGTTATTACAATATGATAGAAAAGCTTGTCGGTCACGAACATCTTGTGGAAAATGCGCAAAAAGCCATGCTTAAGGCTGGCGTAACGCCAATTATTTGTCCTATTCGTGGTGGTACTGACGGCGCAATGCTTTCTTACAAAGGGTTGCCTTGTCCAAATTTGTTTACCGGTGGCTACAACTTCCACGGCCGGTACGAGTACATTCCGCTGGAAGATATGGAAAAGGTGTTGGAAACGGTTCTTAATCTTGTTGATATTTACAAGGACAAATAATACACAAAAAATATAATTTTTTTGGGAGAAAAAATGAAAAACAAATTTTCACGTAATAGACTTGTTGTAATTTTTGCGGTTGTAATGGTGCTTTCCGTAGTGTTGTGCGCTTGCAATTTTACGCAGTCTTTTGAGTTGGTGCTTATTGACGGCACAAACGTAGATGTAGCTTCTTACAAGGCGGGCGAAGTGGTGGTATTGCCGGTTTTGCCGGATACTACCGCAAAAACTTTTGAGGGTTGGTACGCATCTGCAGACGGCAGTGGTGAACGTATTTTTGTTGTTGATGCAACGGCAAACGGCTCGGCAGTGTTTTTTGCAAAATGGATAGATGCCGTAGAACCGGGTCAGTTTTGCACAATAGTGTTTAATGCTAACGGCGGAACAGGTACAATGCAAAACGTTGTGTTTTCCGGTTCCGACACAGTTTTGCCACTTTGCACTTTCAGTCGTTCGGGCTATATTTTCAGCGGTTGGGCAACTTCCGCAAACGGCAATGTGGCATACACTGATGGCGCAACGTACCTTCGCAATGGCGAAAACGACATAACGCTTTACGCCGTTTGGGAGCAAAACCAAATAACTCCGCCAAGCAGTGAGCTTTCTACGGCATTTGCAAAATTTGCCGACGATAACTTTAAGTTTGTTTATGCGTACAGCGATAATGGCACAGATGATGAGTATTTGCATGCCTATACCGATATCAATTGGTACGATAATGGCAACTACAAAGTCCAATACGAATCGTACAATGAAACATACACCGACTTTTTGATAAAAAACAGCAACGGTTACAACCTTGCATACTACTGTGACTACGGTACGGAATATATGCTTATCGGCGACACGGATATGTATTTTGAAAGCAGTTATCTTGACTACGCCTATTTTGACTACGTTTATCCGTCAATGCTTTCAGCAGACAGTTTTGTAAAAAACGGCAATGCTTACACAGCAACTTCA
>JAZLJV010000040.1:0-2220 GCA_045618025.1 Clostridia bacterium | reverse complement strand
GGTAATATTACCCAAAACCTTTGCACCTGCGCCCACAACAACGTTGTTGCCGAGCGTTGGGTGGCGTTTGTTGTGCTGTTTGCCCGTTCCGCCAAGCGTTGCACCTTGGTAAATGGTACAATTGTCGCCAATTACCGAAGTTTCACCTATTACTACTCCAGTGCCGTGGTCAATAAATAAGTTTTTGCCTATTTTGGCACCGGGGTGAATTTCTATACCCGTCTTAAATCTTCCCACGTTGCTAATCAGTCTTGCCAAAAAGCGAAGATGAATGCGGAAGAAAAAGTGTGCTACACGGTGCCTGTTTACTGCGTGAACACCGTTGTAAAGAAGCAAAACTTGCAGTTTGTTGGTAGCGGCAGGGTCACGATCTTGAATTGATTGCAAAAATCCTACTGTTTTCATAGTTACACAATTGTTTTACAAGTATTTTATATTTTACACAAATATTGCGGATTTGGCAAGCATAAGCGCAATTATTTTTCAAAAACGACAACGTTTCCCATTTTTTCCACCGTTTCGCCCTCAACAATAAGCCCACCTTCGTGGTAAATTGCGTAAACGGGAAGGCATTCGTCCTGTGTGGCACGACGGGCACATTGGTTTTGCAGTTCCGTTGCAAGGTAGTGCACTTCCAGATCCAATCCCTTTACCATACCAAGGCCTTGCCACAAACCGTAGCTTGCATAGTCTTCATCGGGAGTAATGTGGTAACGTTCAAGCTGAAGCATTGCGCCCGCACTTGCACCCATTACAACACCGTTAAAGTTTTGCACAAGGTGGGTAATGCCAAGTTCTTGCATATGCAAAATTGCTTTTTCCGGCATACCTCCGGTAAAAAACAACAAATCCGCCTGAGCAATAAGTGCTTTGGCATTTTCAGCACCGTCAAAGTAGTCAAGCCACTTAACGTCATCTTCCTTTAGTCCGTAAGACAAAAACGGACGTAATATTTTTTCGTACTTTTCGCCGTTTTTGCCGTAAACTGCCTGCCAACTTGCCTCATCAAAGCACTGAAAATCTCTGTATGCCAGCGGAATTACCAGCGGATGAGAACCGCAGATATATTTCTTTAGTTTACCTTCCGTCCAATCGCCGTCAAAATTGTAGTAGTTCAGTAACACGTTTGCTTTGTTCATATCAGTATCTGATAACGCCGTTTTTATCCACAAATGCATATGCAATTTTAGGCACGGGGGCGTCTTCCTTTGTTATTACAACAGATTTTTGTATCAGTTCAACGGCCTGTTGGGTATTTTTGCCGTTGGTATAGACGGTACAGATTTCATCACCTTTTTTAACTTTACTGCCCAGTTCAACATTCATAACAATACCAACCGAGTAGTCAATTTTGTCTTCTTTGGTAAGCCTTCCGCCACCAAGAAGCGTTACCGCAGTGCCTATATCGCACGCTTCTATGCGGGTAACAAAGCCGTCGCTTTCCGCAAGAACCGGTATTTCATTGCCGAGAACAAATTTTTCGGGATGGTAAACGTAACTGCTGTCGCCGTGCTGAGCCGACACCATTTCGGCAAACTTATTTAGTGCTTGTTTGCTGTCTATGGCGTGTTGAAAAGCCGTTTCGGCGGTTTGTTCGTTATACAAGCCGGTAAGAACAAGCAGTTTTACGGCAACTTCTTTCAGTTCACGGTAAAGGCGGTTCTGTTCGCCGTTAAGTACTTTTATAATGCCGATAACCTCCAAAGAGTTGCCTACGTGTGCGGATAACGGCTGTTCCATATCCGTTACAAGTGCGCCCATTTTTTTGCCGGCCTGCGTACCTATGGTTACCATTTTTTGCGCAAGGGTTACCGCTTCTTCAGCTGTTTTGATAAATGCACCCGTGCCGTACTTTACGTCTAACAAAATTGTGTGGCCACCGCTGGCGAGTTTTTTACTCATAATACTACTGCAAATAAGCGGAACGGCATTTACCGTGCCGGTAACGTCACGCAATGCGTACAGTTTTTTGTCGGCGGGGGCAAGGTTTGCCGTTTGCCCGATAACAGCACAGTGCGTTTGGTTGACAATTTTAAAAAACTCCTCTTCCGCAAGATTTACGCAAAAACCGGGAATACTCTCCAATTTATCCAGCGTTCCGCCGGTAAAACCCAGCCCTCTGCCACTCATTTTGGCAACGTAAACACCGCAACACGCAAGAATTGGCGCCAAAGCAAGTGTAGTGCTGTCACCAATGCCACCGGTAGAGTGTTTATCTAC
>JAZLJV010000039.1:0-9657 GCA_045618025.1 Clostridia bacterium | reverse complement strand
AACAAACAAATAACAACGTACAGGTATTTAAGCAATGAAATTGGTAATAGCAAGTAACAATCAACATAAAATAGCGGAAATTAAAAGTATTTTGCAGGGAAAGTTTGATGAGATGCTTTCGTTAGAGGAAGCCGGCATTGAGTGCGATCCGGATGAAACGGGCGATACTTTTGAAGAAAATGCAATAATAAAGGTAAACGAAGTCGCCAAACTTACCGACTGTGCCGTTTTGGCGGACGATACCGGTCTGTGTGTTGATGCGCTTGACGGGCAACCGGGCGTGCACTCCGCAAGGTACGCCGGCAACCACGACCACATAGCCAACCGCAAAAAGCTTCTGCAGAAATTATCTGACAAAACCAACCGCAACGCACACTTTGAAACGGTGGTTGCATTGCGCTTTCCGGACGGCAAATTGATTACTGCAAGCGGAAAAGTTGACGGAAGGATTCTCACCGAAGAAGACGGCACCAACGGCTTCGGTTACGATACTTTGTTTTATTGCAACGAACTGCAAAAAAGCTTCGGACTGGCTACTGAAACGGAAAAAAATTCCTGTAGCCACCGTGCAAGAGCATTACGTACACTGCTTAAAAAGCTATAAACGCCTGTGTATTTTGCTTGAGTATGTGTTGTCTTGGTATAGCAACAAACGTTTATACGCTTTGACAATGCAACTAATCAACACAAAATCACTGCAATACACTACCTAAAAACAAATAAAAACCATTATCTTTTCGGGTGAAAATCCCGTCGGGATAATGTTTTTTCTTTTTTAATCTACATTTACGCCTTTTTTAAACTCTTTCTGGCAGACAAAATAAAACAGTACCGAATAACAAGCGTAAACTACAAGACATACAATCATAACCGTTACTAATACATTGCCTGGCATTGTTTCGGCAAACAAACTGCCCAAAGTGCCGGTAACCGCAGAGACAATAACTATCAAAACCAGTGTTGCCATCATACTTGCAACGTAATACAATGCAAACCACAAAAATCCTTTTACGCCACGCTTTGTATTATAGGAATATCCCTTTACAATTGTTGTAAATGCCATACTTATCATTGCACATATTTGCGAAAATACAACAAATACCATCAACAAAACAAATACACCACCGGAAATATTCAGCCCCGCTATTGTATTGTTAAGCAGTACCTTTAGCGTTTCGGTAAACTCTTGCGAATAAAACACAATAAGCAAGCTTAATGCACTAACCGCCACACTTGCAAAAATAACAATCAAGGAGGATAGGTACTTGGACAAAATCAAAGTTTCTTTTTTTACCGGTAAGGTGTGTGTCAAATAGCTTTGGTCTTTGTAAAAAGACGTAGAAAACCTTAGCAAAATGTGTATGAATGTGTTTATCAAAACCGTTGCCACAGCAGAGTACGTAAGGCTGGCAAAAACCGATTGCACTATTCGTACTATCTGCACGTTGTCCCATATTTTCAATATTCTGGCAATAATTGCAAGCCCAACGGAAATAGCATAAAACCAAACCAAAAACTTAAGTATTTTCTTTAAGTCGTATTTCATCAATTTTTTCAGCATTTTAACTCTCTCCTGAAAATATCGTTAATGGAACAATGTTCCTTTTCTCTCAGTTCATCGGCATTACCCGTCAAAACAACTTTGCCGTTATCAATAAAAATAACTTCATCCAAAATTTTTTCAATATCACTTACAAGGTGCGTAGTAATAATCATACCGGCATCATCCCCAAAGTTTGAAAGAATAGTCTTCAAAATGTAGTCACGTGTAGCAGGGTCAACGCCACCAAGCGGTTCATCCAAAATGTACAATTTGGCACGTCTGCTCATAACAAGAATAAGTTGCACTTTTTCTTTCATACCCTTACTCATTTTGGCAAGTTTTGCGTTAATATCAAGTTGCAAATCCAGCAACAGTTTTTCCGCTTTTTGTCTGTCAAAATCCTCATAGAATTCATCAAAATAAGTAATAATCTGCTCCACGGTATAATCCGGTTCCAGATAGGTTCTTTCCGGCAAAAACGATACCAACGCTTTTGTTTTTTCACTGATTGGTTTGCCGTCAATAAGTATTTCTCCGCTGTCAACTGTTAAAAGGTCGTTAATCATTTTGAGAATGGTTGTTTTTCCGCAACCGTTTTTACCAAGCATTCCCACTATTTTACCGCTTTCCAAACTAAAGCTTACGTTATTGATAATTTGTTTACCGTCAAAACTTTTGCATACGTTATTTACTTCCAATAATTTCATTTTTTACTCCTGTTTTCGTCAAGCAATTGCAAAACCTGTTCTTCACTTAAACCGATTTTTGCCATTGAAGCATAAAAATCGTCAATCATTTTGTTGATTGTTTGCTTCCATACTTTTTCAATCAGTTTTTCATCTTCCGTAACAAATTTTCCATTGGTGCGTTCGGTATAAATCAGACCGATATTTTCCAATTCAAAAAGCGCTTTTTGAACGGTATTCGGATTGACCTCAAACTCAAACGACAGCTCACGTACCGATGGTAATTTTTGCTTCTGCACATACTGTTTGCTGATAATTTGTAGTTTGATATGTTCTATTATTTGCAAATAAATAGGCGTTTCGCCGTTAAAACTGTAACTCATTTTTTCACCACTGTATTACTTGACTAACACAATAATACACCACTATGAACATAACGTCAACTGTTTTTTATAATAATTTTGCAAAAATTGCAACAAAAAACATCTGACATATAGGTGCGCTCCATAGGGAGAGTGCGAACAGATTGCTTGGCTTTGAATTGTCGCAGTCCTTGCCGTACGATATAAGCTTAGCCGACAAAAGGCAACAAAAAAATGAGAGTTAATAACTCCCACTTTTCTTTTTTACATTGACTGTGCTATACAATTTTAATATACAAAAACACGTTGTAAATACCAAAATCTTGGTCTTTTCACATATTTTTGCTGTTCTATACGTCAATCACTATGGTATGCTGCCTTAGTAGATGCCTTCATTTTTTATGAAAGCTATTCCAAAATTTTGAAAATATCTTTCAAAGCAGTAATTGAGTATGTCGGCTTTATATCACTGTCGTTTTTTACCTTGTTACGGTTAAACCAACAGGTATCTACGCCGGCATTTACTCCTCCTTTTATATCCGCCGTTAACGAATCGCCAATAACAAGTGTTTTTTCAGCACAAAAGCCCTCAATATTTGCAAAACAATGGTCAAAGTATTCCTTGCTCGGCTTGCTGAAGCCAACTTCGGCAGAAATGAACTTTTTAAGAAAATACTTGTCCAACCCACTATCACGAAGTCTTTCCGTTTGAACTTTTAGTGCACCGTTGGAAATAAGATACAGTTTGTAGCCCTGCTGTTGTAGCTGTTCAAGAATTTTGTTGCTTTGTTGCAAAATAAAATGATAGTGACATAAATCACTTTCATAAAAACGTGCAACATCCCCACAATTATGTAAAAAACCCAATTCCCAAAACGTGTCGGTAAAACGGTCGGCAAGTACCTGTTCCTGCGTTTTTTTGCCCTGTTCATACAGTTTCCATTGGTGCAGATTATTTCTGTCGTAAGTGGCTAAGACATTCTCGTTAAAAGGCAAACCGTACATTTCCAAAGCATTTTTAAGAGCATAACGTTCCGCTTTGTCAAAATCAAGCAGGGTATTATCGGCATCAAATAGCAAAAAATCGTATTTCATGTTACTCCGCCTTATCTGATTCATTTTTTTGTAGCACCACTGCGGAAACAATCAACATACTGATGCCTTCAAACAAAAACAGCGTTGAAAGTGTGCCGATAAGATTGGCGACAAACGGTTTGCCTGCTTCTTCCTGCTTTACCAAAGTGAAACCACTATCGGTAATATAGTGAAAGAAAAAGTAATCAATTACAAACAAGCATACGGCAGTCACCAAACAAATTAATGCAAATTTGTGTAATTTCTTCTTTAGTAACGTTTGGTTCATGATTTTTCTCCAATAATAAATAATTGACTTTTGAAAACAATATCAACCGTATTAACAATAATAAATGCCAGTATTTTTGGGAAAGCAATAGCCACAAATTATCACGTTGCGTTTGTTTTTAGACTGCTCGCAATAACAATCATGTGCAATTTAAGTTTTTGTTGAGAATGGTTGATGGCAACTTACGCAATATATGCCAATACAAATACGTAGGAAGTAAAATTTGTAACACTTATGCGTTCAACAATGAACGAAATTCGGGGGTGCCCGCGTAAACTCGCGGGTACGAATCAAGTAATAAGAAAATTACCTCGTTCGTAGAACGTGCATGGTAATTTGCGGAGACCGGATGAGGCACTTTCTGCAAACCACGTGGAACCGAAGCCGGTAGGTAGTAAAATACCAAAACGAATGGGCTCAATTAATTAACGGGATTCGGGGGTGCCTGCGTAAACTCGCGGGTACGAATCAAGTAATAAGAAAATTACCTCGTTCTACGAACGAGGTAATGGAGCGGGAGACGGGATTCGGACCCGCGATCTCTGCCTTGGCAAGGCAGCGCTCTACCACTGAGCCACTCCCGCATATTGAAGTTATTGGTGCGGATAAAGGGACTTGAACCCCCACGTCGTAGACACTAGATCCTAAGTCTAGCGCGTCTGCCAATTCCGCCATATCCGCAAATTCAATTCAATTGGTACACCTTCAGGGACTCGAACCCTGGACCCACTGATTAAGAGTCAGTTGCTCTACCAACTGAGCTAAAGATGCATATGTGGTGATCCATCGGGGATTCGAACCCCGGACACCATGATTAAAAGTCATGTGCTCTACCGGCTGAGCTAATGGATCACATTGGCAGGGGTAGCAGGATTCGGACCTACGACTGTCAGAGTCAAAGTCTGATGCCTTACCGCTTGGCTATACCCCTATGTCTAAGTTAATGGGGTGAGCTATGGGATTCGAACCCATGACCTCCAGAGTCACAATCTGGCACTCTAACCAGCTGAGCTAAGCCCACCATATTGGCGTGCCTGAAGGGATTCGAACCCCCGACACACGGCTTAGAAGGCCGTTGCTCTATCCTACTGAGCTACAGGCACAGGCAACCTGTGTAGTTTGGAGCGGGTGATGGGAATTGGACCCACACGGCCAGCTTGGAAGGCTGGAATTCTACCATTGTACTACACCCGCACTTCAACAGCTTAACTATTATAACCCAAACACCTTGACCTGTCAACACTTTAAGACAATTTTGACAAATTTTTTAGCCCAAATCGGTCATCTGCTTTGACTGAACCGTCATTTGCCTATATATAATACAAATACTTTGCAAATTTGTCAAGCAAGTTCAGCAAATTTATTCAAATAATTTGAATTTTTTTGCTAAATAGTCCTCGTTGCGTTCAATATAGGTAATAACATCTTTTGCGTTTGCGGAACGTTCCAACCTGTTTTCACCTAAAAACAGCCTTTTTGATATTGCATTTGTGCCACAAGCAAGAATATCCGATACTTCTTCCATTATATCAATATTGTACAAACAAGCCTTTCCATTTTTGCAAAAACCGACGTTTTCCAAATTGTCGCAAACGTATTTTTGCCGATACATATAATAAGGGACATACCCTGCACCGTACAATGCTTTGTGTGCATACTCTACCATTTGCGTAACGGTTTGCTCACTTGCCGAATAACTTTCTTGTTTTAGTACACTACCTTGCTTAAGAGCAAGAGTGTGTATAGTAATATTATCCGGACTAAGTGCCACAGCAGAGTTTACACTGTTGCAAAACATTTCGTAAGTTTCACTAGGAAGTCCGGCAATCAAATCCATATTGACAACAAAATTATATTTTTTTGCCAATAAGTATTTGTCATAAATATCTTGTACGGTATGTCTGCGCCCAACCACATCCAACGTGCTTTGATTAAAAGTTTGCGGATTAACGGAAATGCGGTGAACACCGCTATTTGCAAGCATTTTCAATTTTTCTTCATCAAAAGTATCCGGTCTACCGGCTTCTACGGTAAACTCTACCGGTACAACGTCAATTTGTTTAATAACTTTTTGCAGTTGTGTTGTTGTAAGGGAAGTAGGAGTTCCGCCACCAAAGTATACGTTACGAATTGTTATGCTGTGATTTTTGGCAAAATCCAGCGTTGCCCTGACGTCCTTACAAAGACTTTCAACATAGGGATCAACATACTTGTTAAGAGCTTGCAACTCTCCGCTTGTAAACGAGCAATAACTGCAACGTGAAACGCAAAACGGCACACCGACATACAAATCTGCTGTGTTTTGACGATAGCCATATAAACCCGTTTGTTGCGCAAGAATATCTTTTACAAGCTGAGTTTTTTGCCGGCTTACGCCAAGCAATGCTGTAAAAGTGTTCTCCCAATCCAAACCTTCACTTATCAGTTGTCGTGCTAATTTTGTAGGACGTATGCCGGTAAGACTGCCCCACGGCATAGTTTTTTCGGTTGCCTTTACAAGACAATTATACAAACATACTTTTGCATAGCGTTTGCGCAATCGCATGCTTTGCAAATTGTCTGTACCGTCTACATTGACAGAAGTGTGTTCAAAAACATCAGCAAACCGTGACGAATAACAAAAAACACTGCCTTCACAAGTTTCCTGCAGTACTATGTCCGCTTGGTCGCATTCCGTCAGCGCACATACACCATAAAACAGTTTGGCAACGTCTTGTAATTCAGATGAAAATTGTGTGTTGGTAAAAAGGTTCATAAAAGCTTAAGATATGCGTTGTGTTGTTTTTCTTCTTGTAGTGTCGTGGCTTCCATATGTCCCGGATAAACCACATAGTCACCGTTTAAGTGTTTTATTTTTTGCAGACTGTGTTGCATTTCTTCAAAAGAGCTGTCGGCAAAATCCGTCCGTCCTATTGTACCGGCAAAAAGGGTATCTCCGGAAAACATCGCATTGCCTACAAGCAAAATTACGCTACCGTGAGTATGTCCCGGTGTAAAAATAACTTCAAATTCAAACCCACCTACGGAAAACTTTCCTTCGGTATAAAAATTTGTAGGAAAGCAGTTGTCACTTGCACGGTGCCACAAATTGCCGGATGCTGTTTCGCAAAGTAACTTGTCGGCAACATGAACATATACCGGCACGTTTCCGCAGGCATCAAGCAAACGTTTTACACCACCGCAATGGTCAAAATGCCCGTGAGTAAGCAAAACGGCTTTTAACGTCAAGCCGTTTTTTGTAATATAGTCTGCAACATCGTTATCGCCGTAAGCGCAGTCAACAACTACGCATTCGCCGTTGTTTTCCACAACGTAAACGTTGTTGTTCAGTATACCTTGTCTGAAAGAACGTACAATCATTGTTTTGCACCCGATACACGGTAAACCTTTATCACGTTTGTTATCTGGCCAAGTTTTGTTATAAGTTGATTTACTTGGTCGTTGTTGGATATTTCCACCGTAATTGTGGAAAAAGCATTTCCGCTACGGTCTTTACGGGCATTTATTGCCACCATAGAAAGACCTTCGTTGGTAATAACTTTGGTAATCTCCGCCATAATTCCGCATTTATCTTCCGCAACAATTTCAATAGTAGCCTGAAAAGTCGCATTGCCTGAAAGCTGTGACCACTCTGCAGGAACAAGACGTTCCGCCTCCATATTTCTCACTGCATGGCAATCCGCACGGTGCACACAAACGCCTCTCCCACGTGAAATATATCCGATAATATCATCACCCGGTACAGGCGAACAACAGTGCGCAAAACGCACGAGCAAGTCGCTCATACCCTTTATTATTACGGAACTTTCCTTAGAATTGTTGTTGCTTTTTTTGCGCACCACCTGTTGCGCCCTGATATTTGTGGAAACGTTTGGACTTGATGCAATAAGTTTGAGCATTACTTTGTTAAGAGCAACGCTACCGTAACCTACCGAAGCATACATTTCGTCTTCGTTTGCAAACATATAACGTTCACAAACAGCGGAAATTGCCTCGGGAGTAAGCAGTTCGCTAACGGAAAGACCACGGTGTTTTGCATCACGCTCAATCATTGATTTTCCGTCACGTATATATTCGTCCTTCAATTCGTGTTTAAAGAACTGTTTGATTTTTGATTTTGCCGAAGGTGTCTTAACAATTTTAAGCCAATCACGCGAGGGGCCTTTGGCATTGACGTTAGTCATAACTTCAACAACGTCGCCTGTTTTAAGTACCGTTTCCAACGGAACAATTTTGCCGTTTACCTTGGTACCTACGCAACGGTTACCAACCTGACTGTGCACTGCGTAAGCAAAATCCAACGCTGTTGCACCTGCGGTAAGCGTTTTTACGTCACCGTTAGGAGTAAACACGTAAACCTCGTTAGTGTTGGAAATATCACTACTGCGAATAAGGTCCAAAAATTCGTGACTATCACGGAAGTCGTTGTCATAGTTGAGCATTTCCTTTACCCAACTCAATTTGTCATCCATAGATGTCGCACCCGTTACACCTTCTTTGTACTTCCAGTGTGCGGCAATACCGTATTCAGCTATTTTGTGCATTTCCTGAGTGCGTATCTGCACTTCAAACGGAAAATTATGTGACTCTATATCACTTATGACAGTAGTATGCAACGACTGATACATATTTGGTTTTGGCACAGCAATATAGTCCTTAAAACGTCCCGGCATCGGCTTCCAACGGGCGTGAATTGCCCCGAGAACGGCGTAGCAATCCTTTATTGAGTCAACAATAACACGAATTGCAATAGGTCGTAAATCTGGTCCAACGTCTTGTTTTGACGAATCATTTTGCGGTAAATAGAGTAAAAATGCTTGGTTCTGCCGTAAATTTCAAAATTTATTATACCGACTGAAGCAAGTTCCTTTTTTATTTCTTCAATAAACTCATCAACAAGCGCCTGACGTTCTTCCTTTTTCAAGGCAATATTGTCACTTATGCTCCTGTATGTTTCCGGATTAAGGTACTTCAGACAAAGGTCTTCCAACTCACACTTGATAGGAGAAATACCAAGTCTACCGGCAATAGGTGCAAAAATATCTATAGTTTCCTTGGCAATAATCTGCTGTTTAGCAGGCGAAAGGTACATCAGAGAACGCATATTATGCAGGCGATCAGCAAGTTTTATCATCATAACACGCACGTCTTTAGCCATAGCAAAAAACATTTTGCGCATATTTTCAGCCTGTTCTTCTTCCTTATTGTGAAACTTTATTTTATCAAGCTTGGTAACACCGGCAACAAGGTCGGCAATTTCATTGCCAAACTGCCCACGCAAACCTACATCGGTAACGTAGGTATCTTCAACTGTATCATGCAAAAGTGCAGCGCAAATTGTAGCCACGTCAAAATTCATATCAATAAGCACCTCTGCTACGGAAACAGGGTGCGTAATGTACGGACGACCACTGGCACGCAGTTGTCCTTCGTGCGCAGTTTTTGCAAGTTCAAAAGCAGACAAAATCTTTTGTTCGTCTTCCGAATGATAATAATGCTTTACTTTTGCTAAAAAGTTACCTATAGTAACTTCTGCACTTTCTTTTTCATTGCTCATAATAGTTATTTTAACACATTTTTCAATACTTGTAAAATAATGTACAATATTTTGATGCTATCGGTTTTTTGATTATTTAGCAAAAACGCCGAACAAAGCAGAGTTTTCCAGCTGTGTCTTTTCCATTGTAGGCAATTCCACTGTGT
>JAZLJV010000038.1:0-6371 GCA_045618025.1 Clostridia bacterium | reverse complement strand
GAACCTTGTATTTCCGGTGAAAAAGGTAGCGGTACCGTGTTTTTTGCCGGTTGCAATTTGCGTTGCCGTTTTTGCCAGAATTACGATATTTCTCGGGCGCCAAAGGGCGTTGAACTTACCACCGAACGTCTTGCCGATGTTTTGCTTTGCGTTGGTGAAAGCGGTGTGGCAAACATCAATCTGGTGTCGCCTTCGCAGTATTCGCACGTTATAGCGCAGGCATTGCAAAAGGTAAAACCGTTTTTGAAAGTGCCGGTTGTTTACAACACCAACGGTTACGAAAAGGTACAAGCATTGCAAAAATTGCAAGGTCTTGTGGATGTGTATTTGCCCGATATAAAGTTTTGTGATAGCACTTTGGCAAAAAATATGTGCGGTTGTTCGGACTATTTTGAAGTGGCAAAAAATGCCGTTTGCGAAATGTTTCGTCAACAGCCAAAAACGGTTTTTGACGAACACGGGTATGTAAAAAACGGTGTAATTGTACGTCACTTGGTGTTGCCTTCACATGTGGAAGACAGCAAAAAAGTGCTGGATTTTTGTGCTACGGTTTCGCCTGATATGTACGTTAGTCTTATGTCGCAGTATTTTCCCACTCACGATGATAAAGTATTTGCCGAACTTAACCGCAAATTGTACAAACACGAATACGAAAACGCAAAACAATATTTTTTTAACCTGGGTTTGCACAACGGTTACACGCAGGAAGTAACTTCAGCAACTAAGGATTACGTTCCCGATTTTAATACGACTTTGGTGGAGAATTTTTTGGCAAAAGTGCCACGTTTGTTTTAATATGAAAAAAGTTTCTTTTTGGCAGTTGTTTTCAACGTTTTTTCAGATAGGACTGTTTACGTTTGGTGGCGGTTACGCCCTTATGGGGGTAATGGAGGAAGAACTTGTTGATAACAAAAAGTGGATAACGGCGGAAGACATGCTGGATATGCTTGTGGTGGCGGAGAGTACCCCCGGTGTTATGGCGGTTAATACCGCAACCAGCGTTGGTTACCGTTTGCGTGGCGTAATTGGTGCAATTATCGCCACTTTTGGCGTGGTGTTGCCGTCTTTTTTGATAATCACGTCCCTTTCTTTTGCCATAAATGCTCTGCAAGATAACGTCTGGTATACTGCAGCTTTTACCGGTGTGCAGGCCTGTGTAACGGTGCTTGTGCTTAACGCTTTGCTTAAAATTGCCGGTCAACTTGATTTTTCGTTTTACAATGTTTTTGTTGCAATGTGTGCCTTTATTGTAGCCACATTTACAAATATTGACGTTATATTCCTTATTTTAATCGGTCTTGCGTTGGGTATTTTGATTGGCTTGTTTAAGGGCAAAAGCAAACAACTCCCTCTAAAAAACGCACCGCATCTTTGTAATGAAGACTGCGACGATGCTCAAAAGGAAGGTGAAAAGTAGTGGAATTTTTGCTTTTGTTTTGGGAATATTTCAAAATAGGTTTGTTTACTTTGGGTGGCGGTTATGCAATGTTACCAATGGTAGAACAAGTTGTCTTGCGCAACGGTTGGATGCTTCGTGAAGAACTGATAAACTTTATCGGTGTGGCGGAGAGCACTCCGGGGCCATTTGCGGTAAATCTTGCAACTTTTGTGGGTATGCAGGTAGGCATGCAGACAAACCTCGGTGTTTTTGGCGGTTATTTGGGTTCGGCCGTGGCAACGTTTGCCGTGGTGTTGCCGTCCCTTGTAATAATTATTATTGTTACACGCATTCTTGATAAATTCAAAACCAATCGGCACGTTCAAAATGCATTGAAAGGTGTCCGCCCGGTTGTTGTTGGTATGGTGGCTTCGGCAATGTTCACTATTTTTTGTGCGGTGGTATTTCCCAAGTTCAACCTTGATAGCCCTTCGCTTAAGGATTTATCCGATTGCAAGTGGATTTCACTGCTTATTTTTCTTGTGTTTGTGCCCGTTTCAAGGCTAAAAATAAAAGGCAAAAAATTGCATCCGATTTTTATGATATGCATTTCTGCCGTGCTTGGAATATTGTTGTTCGGAGTGTTTAACATAAAACAATAAAACGTTGATAACATTTTGTTATACCATTGCTATTTATTTTATTAACGTTGTAAAAAAATCGTTAAAAATGTAAAAATGGTATTGACTTTTGTGATTTTATGTATTAGTATAGTTTCGTTATTTGGCGTCCAGCGACAAAGGATAAAGGTAGGATTATTAAAATGGAATTCAAAGACAAAGTAAAATTTGCCCGCAAAAAGCTTTATTTGAGTCAGGTTATGCTTGCAGAAGAACTGCATGTTGCTTTTGCAACGGTAAACCGCTGGGAAATGGGCAGATGCAAACCAAACTATCGTGCACAAAAAGCTTTTGCTGAGTTCTGCACCAAGAATGGTATATTTTTTGAAGACTGATTGATTTGCACAAAAGGCACGGACAACACGTCCGTGCCTTTTTCTATATAAAATGTACTTAATATGATATAAATAACTGTAATAGCTATTGTGCTTGACTTTTAACGGCAATAATTCTAAAATAATAGTTGTGAAAGTGTCGTCAAGACACCGATGGAAACTTTTTATGCCAAATAGAACACGGTTTTTGCCGATGTATGTTAATTTGACAAGGAGAACAGAAAAGTGAGTACACTTTGTTTTTCATCAGTAGTATTGCCCCTTGTGGAAATGCTTGCCGGTCTTGGAGCTTTTTTGATTGCGGTAAAAATTATGTCGGACAGTATGTCAAAACTTGCCAACTCCGGCATACGCAAACTTTTTCAAAAAATGGGCTCAAGCAAATTTACCGGCGTGGGAGTAGGTGCAGTATCTACCGCCATAATACAAAGCTCTGCCGTTGCCACGGTAATGGTTATTGGTTTTGTAAATGCCGGGGTTATGAATCTGGCACAGGCCACCACGGTAATTATGGGTGCAAATATCGGTACAACGGTAACGGCACAGATTGCCGCCCTGGGCACATTTGACTTTTTTAAGTATGTTTCGCTTATTGCTTTTGTAGGTTTTATTGTAATGAGCATGGCAAAAAACGAAAAAGGCAAAACCATCGGTTATATGATTGCCGGCTTGGGCTTGGTTTTTTTGTCGTTGCAGTTTATGAAGGATGCAATGCATCCGTTTACCGAAACGGATGCCACACTTAACCCCGATTACTACTTGCAGGCGGAAACGGTACAAAGCTTTTTAACAAAAATAAGCAATCCGTTTTTGTTGCTTGTTTTGGGTATGGTACTTACGTTTTGTTTGCAAAGCAGTAGCGCAATGACGGCAATACTAATATCTATGGCGAGCGCAGGTCTGGTAATTGGCGGTGGCGGAAACGGCGTGTTGTTTGTAATACTCGGTTCTAACATAGGTACGTGTTTTACTTCGCTTCTTGCAAGTAGCGGTACTAACGTAAATGCAAAACGTTCGGCAATTATTCACTTGTTGTTTAACGTGTTTGGTTCGGCATTGTTTTTTGTTATACTTGTTTTGTGGAAGGACTTTTTTGCGCAAACTTTTGCAAAATGGTTTAACGGTGCTTACGGAACGCAAATTGCAATGTTCCATACGTTTTTCAACGTGATTTGCACATTGTTGTTTTTGCCGTTTTCCGATTTGTTTGTAAAAATTGCTTCGTGGTTGATAAAGGAAAAATCAAGCGAAACGGTTGCCGTGGAGTTTTTGGACGAACGCTTTATTTCCAACCCGTCAATTGCATTGCAACAAGCTCGTGAAGAAGCCAAACGTATGGGCGACCTGGTAATGCAGACGTGTGATGTGGCACTGGATGCTTTTGCCACCAAAAATACCGATGCCGAACAAACGGTTTTGAAAAATCTTGATGAAGCCGGCGAAATAAACAACAAAATTGTGCAGTATCTGGTAAACGTTTCCGCAAGTTCCACTATGTCATTGCATAACGAAAAAGGCCTTTCCGCCTTGTATTATGTTCTCGGCGATATTATGCGTATAGGAGAGCTTGCACACAACATTACTAAATATACACGTCACACCATAAACGAAAGTATAGCGTTCAGCAGTAGTGTTTATCCGGAAATTGCCGAAATGTACGGCGTAATAAAGCAACTTTATGGCGAATCTATGGTGTGTTTACTAAGCCGTGATGAAAAAGCTCTTAAGCGTGCAGAAAAGTTGGAAGACCAAATTGACGAAATGCGCAGAAAACTTGTTGACAAACATATTGAACGCCTTAACAGTGGTGAATGCGCACCGGAAAGCAACAGCGTGTACATTAATTTGGTGGGCAATTTGGAACGTATGGCCGACCATATGACCTTTATTGCGGAAAGTATAAATAAAATTAAGTAAAACAAAATTGTTTTGCTGTTTGTTTTGAACGAAAAATAATTTTGGAGGTGGCTTTTATGAATAAAAAAAGTATAAAAGACGTAAACGTACAAGGGAAAAAGTGTTTGGTACGTGTGGATTTTAATGTGCCTATGAACGGTAGTGAAATTGCAGACGACACACGTATAAAAGGCGCTTTGCCAACAATACGGTATTTGTGTGAAAACGGTGCAAAGGTTATTTTGTGTTCACACCTCGGCAAACCTCACAACGTTTTTGAAGAGCACTTTAAGCTGAACAAAAAGGAAAAATCCAAGTTGGAGGAACTTGCCGAGAGCGAAAGAGAAGACGCTAAGGCGGAAATGATTGCAAAGGCAAAGAAAGATATTACAAAGTTTTCGCTTAAGCCGGTGGCGGAATATCTGCAAAAATTACTTGGTAAAACGGTTGTGTTTGCAAGCGATACCGTTGGCGATGATGCCTGCGCAAAGGTAAGCACTATGAACAACGGTGACGTACTTCTGTTGGAAAACACCCGTTTTAATGCAGGTGAAGAGGCTTGTGATAAAGATTTTTGTCAAAAACTTGCACAGTTTGCAGATATTTTTGTAAACGATGCTTTCGGTACGGCACATCGTTCGCATGCTTCAACTGCGGGCATTGTAGAGTACGGCTTTGTTAAAGATGCTGTTTGCGGTTTTTTGATTGAAAAGGAAATAACCGTTATGGCAAATGCGCTTGAGGCCCCTTCTCACCCGTTTGTTGCGGTGCTTGGCGGTGCAAAAATTGCAGATAAACTTAATGTAATAAATAATTTGTTGGACAAGTGCGACAGTTTGGTTATCGGTGGCGGTATGGCTTATACGTTTTTGAAAGCACAAGGCATAAGTGTAGGCAAATCGCTTGTTGACGACGATAAAATTGACTACTGCCGTCAGATGCTTGCCAAAGCAAAGGAAAACGGCAAAAACATAGTGCTTCCCGTTGATACGGTGGTAGCAGAAACCTTCCCCGAGCCGAAAGATGCTTTTGTGAAAACGCAGATTGTTGACGTAAATGCAATTGCCGAAGAATACGAAGGTTTGGATATCGGCCCGAAAACGTGTGAGACTTTTGCAAATGTAATAAAAGATGCACGCACGGTTGTTTGGAACGGGCCTATGGGTGTGTTTGAAAATCCGCTGTTTGCCGAAGGTACCAAAGCCGTTGCAAAGGCAATGGCTGAAAGCGGAGCAATAACAATTGTGGGTGGCGGTGACAGTGTTTCCGCCGTTACGCAACTTGGTTATGAAAGTAAAATAACACACGTGTCTACAGGTGGCGGTGCTTCACTTGAACTTATGGAAGGTAAAATACTGCCGGGTATTGCCTGCCTTAACGAAAATTAACAGTACAAATAAAAAACTTGACAAAAAGGTAAAATATGAAGAATAAAATTATTGCAGGCAACTGGAAAATGAACAAAACCAAGGCGGAAGCGGAAGCGTTTTTCAACGAATTGTTACCGCTTGTAAAAAACACCGAAAACACTGTTGTTTTGTGCGTACCGTTTACCTGTCTTTGCAAGGCATGCAAACTTACTGCCAAAAGTAACGTGCAAATAGGTGCACAAAACTGCCATTGGGCACAAAACGGTGCATTTACCGGGGAAATATCTCCCGAAATGATTTGTGACGTTGGCGCAACTTACGTTATTGTAGGGCACAGCGAAAGACGCAGTATGTTCGGCGAAACGGATGAAACGGTTAATATGCGTGCCAAAAATGCGCTTTCCTCCGGGCTTAAAACCATTATTTGCGTTGGCGAAACATTGGAAGAACGCCAAAAAGGCAACACCGTGGATGTGCTGAGACGTCAGACGGAAAAAGCACTGGCAGGCATTACCGATTTGCAAAACGTTATTATTGCTTACGAACCGGTTTGGGCTATTGGCACCGGTGTTACTGCCACTGTAGGTGAAGCCGGTGCAACCATAGAAGAAATTCGCAAAGTGGTAGCGGGACTTTACGGAAAAAACACGGCGCAGAATTTGTACGTTTTGTACGGCGGAAGTATGAATGAACACAACGCCGACGAACTGCT
>JAZLJV010000037.1:0-3836 GCA_045618025.1 Clostridia bacterium | reverse complement strand
GTTACAGGTGTTTTTGCCGATTTTGATTGTATCTCGTCATCAAACGACTGCTCCTGAAACAAAATGCTAATGGCATTTTCACGAGCAATGTCTTCATCGGAACGGTTATTTACTGCAACGGCATCTTCTTCGGCAGATGCACGACTTTCCAACTTGTTTTTTACCCGTGAGGAGTCAAGGACAATGCTTCCGGTGGCAATTTCGTAAAAATAACAACCGGCAAAATAAACGGTAACCCCAAGACCGAGTACCAAAAGAATAACACTACCGTAAATGGAAAGGACACTGCGCAGAGCGTATTCCAACGAACCGAACATAACACCGCCAATGGTAGGCAAAGTTGCGTAGTAGTGATAAACCGTTTTGGTATATTCTTTGAAAGTGCAGGCAATGCCGTCGGCATCACCCGAGTAAGCATTATAAATGGCACTTGTGGTAAAAGTTTGCACCAGCAAAACAACCAACACAAACATTACGGCAAAGTTTACAATATAACGGCGTGGAACAAGCACTTCCCTGCCGGTAAGCTTCATAATACAGCAAACTATTACCGCTAAAGCAATGCCGTAAAAAGACATGCCGAAAGTGCCGACAAAAAAGTTGGCAAAATTGTAAATGAACGGTGCTGAATTTGCAAAATATCTACCGCAAAAGGCAAGAACCAAAAGCAGAAATGCCACTAACGCAGTTACAATGCAAACTATTTTATTTCTATTTATTTTTCGTAGTGAAGACATAGAAAAAAACACACTCCAAAACTTTATTTTTATTATTATACAATACTTTAATTGAATAATCAACGTTTTTAGCTGTTTAACAAAGAAATTTTTGAAAAGAAAAAGTGAGTGAAAACACTCACTTGATATCTATTTGGGAAATCAGCTCGTAGTCGTTGCATTCTTTTCCCACGTATGAACTGGCAAAACCGTTTTTAAGATAGAGCTTGGCTACACGTATTACGTCCTGCAAAGTTACTGAGCGGTATTTATCAACAATCTCTTCAGCGGAAAGAACCTTGCCGTAATTTAAAACGTTACGACCAAGCGCACGCATTACAAACAAATTACCTTCAAACGCCATATAAAACCCGTTAATCAACTGCACTTTGGCACGGTCAAACTCAGCCTGGGTAAAACCGTTTTGCACTACAGAGCCAAGTTCTTGTTGCAACAATTGACACACCTGCTTTACGTACACAGGGCTTGTTCCACAGTAAATTTCCAGAAAACCGGCTTTGGTCATAATGTTGCACGCAGAGTAAACCGAGTAAGCAAGGCCGTTTTCCTCACGAATTACCTTAAAAAGTCTGCTTGACATACCACCGCCGAGAACGGCAGATAACAAATCCAAAGCATAACGGTCGGGGTTGTCCAATCCGCCGATAGGAAATGCCATTTCAAGATGGCACTGCTGTCCCTGTGTAAAATTGTGTTCAAAAGAAGCACAGTAGGTTTGCTCGGGCGTTGTTGTAGGCGCAAGAGACTTATCCGCGAAGTTGCTTTCAATGTATTTTGCAACCAGCTCGTCAACATAAGTTTCGTCAAAATTTCCGGCAACGCAAACAACAGTATTTGGTGCAATATAGTGCTTGTTTTTGAATTCTAAAATACTATGTCTGTCAGAGTATTCTATATTTTCGGCACTTCCGAGAATTGTTTGCCCTAAACCACTGTCTCCAAAAACTGCTTTGCAGATTACATCCTGAGATAAATCGTCGGGAGTATCGGCGCTCATTTTAATTTCCTCTATTACAACCTGTTTTTCTCTTTCCAATTCTTCTTCAGGGAAAGTAGCATTAAAGAAAATATCGGAGAGAAGGTCAATACACTTTTCCAAATCGGTATCAATGCACTTTGCGTAAAAACAGGTGCATTCCTTTGCGGTAAAAGCGTTTATCATGGCACCTATAGCATCCATCTCCTCGGATATTTGTGTAGCTGTACGCGTTGGAGTTCCCTTAAAAAGCATATGCTCAATAAGGTGAGAGTAGCCGTTTTCCTTTGCCGTCTCTTTGGCGGAGCCAACATTTATCATTATTCCTATGCAAACAGAGTGCAACTCAGGCATTTTGCAGGTGGAAAGACGCATACCACTTTCAAAAGTCTTCAATTTCATCATTCAATACCATCCATATTTTTAGTTACGGTAACAATATTATACCCCATTTTTTGCAAAAACTCAATAATTTCAGGTAAAACTTCGGCAGTTTGTTTAGTTGGATGCATCAATACAAGGTCACCACCGCAAACGTTTTCCGTAGCACGCTTAAAAATAACGTTTGTATCCTTGTCACGCCAATCAACGGTATCCCTGCTCCACATTATCGTTTTGTAGCCTGCATCGTGTGCCGATTGTAACGTTTTAGCCGAATAATACCCGCTTGGCGGTGCAAACAAATTCATTTGTTGACCGGTCAGTTCAAAAACAAGTTTTCCGCAGTTAACAATTTCCGCCAGATTGTCTTCATAAGAGAGTTCTGCGTGATTTTTGTGAAAATAACCGTGGTTACCTATTTCGTGCCCCTCGTTTACAATTCTGCAAAGCGTATCTTCGTTTTGCATAGCCCAAAAACCACCGACAAAAAATGTTGCGTTGACATTATACTTTTTTAGTGTTTTCAAAATACTATCAAGATATTCCGTTCCCCAATAAACGTTAAACATCAATGAAATGTTTTTTGTCAGCGTGTTACCATGATAAACCGGCGGATAATCGCTTTGTTTGAATACATTAACGGTGCTACCGGCAGTACCCACAATTACAACGGCACATACAACCAGAACCAACACTATATCTGTCAAAATTGTCACATATTTACTGTTTTTCATATTTACCCCACTTTATTACATTATTATATTGTACAATAACGTAAATATTGCGAAGTAAAAATGCCACGACGCTACATGTCATGGCATTTATTTGTTTTTTAGTAAAATGTATAAACTAGTGTTTCTTTACAAGTTTAAGGTCAATTCTGCCTTTTTCATCAACTTTCAGCACTTTTACTGTTACCGTGTCACCTACATTTACAATATCTGTAACCTTTTCAACACGTTCTTTGGCAAGTTTTGAAATGTGAATCATACCGTCCTTGCCCGGTGCAAGTTCAACAAAAGCACCAAAGTCCAAAATTCTTACTACCTTACCGGTAAATTCATCGCCAATTTCCGGATCTTTTGCAATGGCAAGCACAATTTGTTTTGCGCGTTGAGCCATTTCGTCATCACAAGTAGCAACAAATACAGTGCCGTCATCAGTAATATCAATTTTTACACCTGTTTCTTCAATAATCTTGTTAATTACCTTTCCGCCACTGCCGATAACTTCACGAATCTTATCCGGGTCAATGGTAAATGATATAATCTTAGGCGCATATTGACTGAGTTCTTTTCTCGGTTCAGACAAAACAGCAAGCATTTTATCTAAAATATACAAACGTCCCTGACGTGCTTGTTCCAAAGCGGTGCGCAAAATATTTTCGTCAATGCCCTTAATTTTGATATCCATCTGAATAGCCGTAATACCTTTTGCTGTGCCGGCAACCTTAAAGTCCATATCACCAAGGAAATCTTCCAATCCTTGAATATCGGAAAGAATTGCAACTTTACTGCCGTCTTCAGACTTCATAAGTCCCATCGCAATACCTGCAACAGGTGCTTTGATAGGTACACCGGCATCCATAAGTGCAAGTGTACTGCCACAAATACTTGCCTGAGAAGTACTGCCGTTACTGCTTACAACTTCACTTACAGTACGAATTGCATACGGGAACTCTTCTTCACTTGGAATAACCGGTTCAAGTGCACGTTCGGCAAGTGCGCCGTGACCTATTTCAC
>JAZLJV010000036.1:0-7027 GCA_045618025.1 Clostridia bacterium | reverse complement strand
CAAATGCAGATGCGTAGTTAGCCATAGATGCGTTGTCACTGATGGTAATGTCAGCCGTTGGTGCAAACGCAAACGTTGTGCTGAACTTTGTTGCATCAATACTTGCAATAGCAGAACTTGCACATGTTGCTGTTTTGCCGTCAACGGTTACGCCTACAATTTCAACGTAAGTACCGATAGCAATTTCGTCGCTTCCGACTGTGAATGTGAAGTGTTTAGCACCTTCCGTCTTTGCAAGAATGTTTCCGCCTGCTTTTACAAGCATAATGTTGCTACCGTCGGCAATGTAGAAGCCTTGTGCTGCCGTGCCGTTGCCGGATGCGCTGGAGTAAGCAATAACGTTACCTGCAACGTTGATAGATTGCGTTGGGTCGGTTACTGCAAGTGCTTCCGTAACGGTTTTGTAAGTGATAACGCCCGGTGTAAACGTAATGGTAATTTCCGTGTTCTTGGATTCGCTACCGATTTGGTAAACTGCCTTTACCTTTATGGTGGTTTCTTCAGTTACTGCAGGGTAACTCAAAACGTTTGCAGTAAGGCGGAAGTCGCCCGGCAACGTGTCAACTTGCCAAGAAATATCCGTTTCGCCTGCCTTTGTAGGAAGGGTTACCGTGCCTGCTTCACTGATTGTCAAAGCCGTTGAAATTTTTGCAATTTCAGCATTTACTTCTGCTTGAGCGATGTCTTCAGCCGTGATAGGTCTTATAGCAAAGTTGTCGGTCATCCACGTCATAGCATAGAAGCTTGGAGTTGTTTGAAGGTAAATTGCGTAGAATTCACCGACAAATTGGTTGGCCGTACCAACGTAAGCCGTGATAGGAGATTTTACAAGTTCAGGATACATTGACTTCCACCATTCACCGCCAAAGTTTACAATGCTGTTTTCAATTTTGGTGAACATAATGCGGTTATCAAGTTTGATATCTGCAAGAACAGAACCCATATCTTTGAAGTACATACGGAACTTCCAAGCGGTGCTTGTAGAAAGCATAAACGGATTATCAGCAGTTGCAACAAACTTAATAACGTCGCCTGCTTGTGCGGTTGTCATAGCCTTAAGTGCAGATGCTTTGCCCGTTACAAGGTGGTCATAAGCGCCGTTCCAAACCACTTTATCTGTCGTTTGAACTTCACTTGCCGGTGTAATCTCAATAGTTGCAGAACCAATACCAAGGTTCATACCGTCTTTTGTAGCACCTATCATTTTGATTACGTCGCCAATTGCAAGCGTGTGTCCGTCAATTGTATAAAGTTGCTTGTAGTAGTCTGCATCTTCAGCATATTGAAGACCGGATGTAATGTACATAATCTTGTTGCCATCGGTAATGTAAACGCCGTTTTGTGCTTTCTTAGCATCCAAACCGTCGGTTGTTTGTGTACCAAATGCAAGGACTGTACCTTGGATAGGTGCAATTACGCCGTCTTGGAGAGTAAGAGCTTCAGAAACACTCTTGTAGGTAACTTCAGTTGCAACAAGTTGACTGTTGTAAGATTTTTGCGTAGCAACACCGTTAATATTGAAAGATGCCGTAAGAACGATATCTTTTTTCTCCGTTTGTGCAGCAAATGCACCGGTTGTTGTATCAACAATGCCTGCAGGTTCGCAAGTCCAGGAAACATCGCCAACCCACTTTGAAGAAGTTACAAGGTTGTATGAACCAGCTTCCTTAGCCATAACAACAGGGGAAATTACAAATTCTTCTGCCAAAGCGGTTTCGTAGTCAATAGTAACCATATCTGCGCCGGTAGAGAATTGCATAACGTTGGTAGAACCAGGAATGTAGTAGCAAGCAAATACGTACATATCAATACCTGCGTATTTGATGCCAACGCCTGCCGTTGTAGGAATGCCGAATTTATCTTCCAACCAGTAACCGAGACCGTTGTCGGTAAGGTCACGTTTTTCCATACCGTTGTAAATAGCGCCGTTAGAACCAACCACGCCGGAACGTGACGTTGTAGGACTCATACCGAAACGAACGTACTTGCTGTCATCCAAAGATGAGCTGGAAAGTACAAGGTAAGGGTCGCTGAGTTTGTAAAGTTTTACAATACTGCCGGTAATATCACTTGCAACTGCTTTCCAGTCTGCTTCCGTAACAAGCGTTGTGCTTGGAAGTTTTGAGTAATCTACCGTGAAACCTACAGGTGCAGGGGTTGTAACTGTTATAGGGTTTTCTCTTGTAGAAGTAGTAAAGCCGTAAGCGCCGTCAGTTGCCTTGTAGCTACCCAAAACTTTTATGGTGTCACCAAGGTTAAGAGCATCTGAAGCGGTTTGATCAGGAAGGTCAACACGAAGGAAGTTGTTGCTTTCGTCCGTCAAAATTACCGACCAGAGTTTAGCTTGACGAACTTTGTGAATGATTTGACCGGAAACGTAGAGTACTTCGTTATTTGCAACGGATGCTGTTGCAAGGTCACTTATGGAAAGTGAACGAATTTGCTTTACGGTGATGGTATAGTCCATTGATGCTTTGTTTTCGGTATTGTTTTTGTCAATAGCGGAAGAAAGCGTCAAAGTAAGGGTTACAGGTGTATCGGTTTCTTGAAGTTCAACAACTGCAACGTTACTGAGAATTTCCACAGCTGTACCTTCTTTTACCGTCCAACGGAAAGTAAGGTCAGGTTCACTTGCGTAGAAGTTTGGAAGTTGCAAGTCAGCATAAACGTCCGTTACAAGGCTGTCGGTAACGTAAGCAAATACTGCATCTTTTACTTCTGCAACGTTAACAGGCACTTTTGCTATGTCACTTTCGGTACCGCCAAAGGTAACATTCCATTTGCCGTCTACAAACTTGTGCGTAACAACAGGAAGAGTAGCCTTTGAACCATTGAGTGTTTGCAAAACAGCACTGTTAGATGCATCGGTAAACACAATAGTGTTAACGCCGTCACTCAACGTGTAAAAACCGGCCATATCCTTGCTGATAACGCCGGAAACGCTGATATATTTGCTGTAAGAAGCAAATTGAGTGTTGTCAAGGGCAACAATTTGTTCAAGACTGCTACTTTCACAAGCTTTAGCAGTGTTGCCTGAAGAAGTTACATTGGAAGTAACGTTTCCGATAAAAGGCATGCCGTTATCAAGTTTGAACTTGCCGTTTACTTTTACCTTGTCACCAACGCTAACGGCAGATTTATCTGCAACGTACATTGCGCCGGTTTCGTCTGCAAGGTAGTAACCTTCAGCAGATTTTACGAAAACAATACCTTCAATGCAAGCATCGGTATTATTGTTTTGTGTAAGTGTTTTTGCAATAGTTTGTACTTCCATTGCCGGTTTGCAGGTACATTTTTCCTTGCAAACGTCGTTTGTGCAAGTGGCATCTGTACACTTACCGCAGGTAGGACAAACGTGTTTACACACGTGTTCGTCATTGCAAGCAGTAATAAGTGCCAAGCAGGAAATAACAAGAACAACTGCCAAAACAAGAGATAATGTTTTTTTCATATTTTTCTCCATTTAATTTATTATTGAAAATAAAACATAATCTTTAACTTCCTTTAATAGAAGCGTTGTTAAAGAGTAAAATGTGTTACATCAAGCCCCAAAGATAGTCAAATGTGGCCTGAATAATTTTTATTTGTTGACGCACACGTGTCTCCAGCTGAATTGTGTTTTTGCCGTTAACAACTTCACGGTTAGTTTCAATTGTGTACACAATTTTATCCGGATACTTGTGTGTGTAATGGTAGTTGAAACTACCTTTTTGAGTGGCTTCGTTAAACATAAAGGCCGGTTCGTTTTCCGGACGGTAAACAGCGTTGTAGTGTTTGATAATGTTACGCACTTCAAACGGCAAATTGCTGAAGATAAGCGTATCGCCCAAACTTGTGGTTGTAGGACCGCTTTGTGCCACGCTCCACGAGTGTTGTGCTTCGTGCATATCAATAATGCATTGAACATCGTAATTTGCAATAAAATTGTCAACAACACCTAAAATTGCAGAGGAAATTGTTGCCGTATCGCTTTTTACCGTGCCTACCGTATCGGTAGGAAAAGACCTGTTAAGGTCGGAAAACTGGTAGCCTGAAACTTTGTAACGTACTTCGTTTGTATCGGCAATAATGTTGCATTGCGGAATAACAAGAATCGTTCCGCAAAGACCTTTCAATTTGCCGATATAGTACTGGCTGTTTTCGTCAACAAGAGCCAATCCTGCGTTCCAACCGGCGGTTTCATCGCCGTGCGTTCCGCCCATAATTACCACTGCAGGACCTTGCTTGTTAGTTACAAATTTGTGGACGTCGGTGGCAAAATCCGTGCCTTCCAACATTTTCCACGAAGTATGAGTCACTTCCAGAGGCGTACAAGTGCATTTTTCTTTGCAAACTTCGTCGGTGCAAGCGGACGTACATTTTTTGCAGTACAAGCAAACGTCTTTGCAAACGTGTTTCTCAGCAGGCGTTGGCGCCGGCACAATTTCACAACATGCCAGCGCTAACGTCATACATACCACCAACAACAAACAAGAAAATCTTAAATATGTTTTCATGTTGGTTTTCCTTTTGATTTACCTTGCTTTATTATTTTGTAGCAAGAATAGCCTTGATGGAAGGAACAAGTCCGGTTTCTTCTGTAAAGATGTAAAGAATTTCGGTGTTGCACCATGTTTCAAAGTTTTCACCTTCAATTTTGATGTTTCCGCCGGCACCTTGACCATCGTCCCAAACAAGAACGAGTTTAGCCTTTTGTGCGATTGCTTTGCACATTGGGTCACTGTTTGCACCACGACGGCCTTCACCACCGATGTGAACAAGAACAAGGTTGATATCATTACGAGCTGCAAAAGCTTGTGCACGTGCTGTTTCACTTGATTGTGTAACGCCTGCTGCAAGACCTTTTGTTGTGTAACCTGCAATGCAAACTACTGTTGAACCTGCTTCTACTGCATCAGCTGCAAGAAGGCTGTCAATTTGTTCTTCAGGAACGGTAACGTTAGCTTGTCTTGAGTTTGTTACAAGAGTTTTAAGGGTTGTAAAATCTGCTTGACCGAAAGAGGTAAGGTAGATTTTGCTTCCTTCTGTTACAATGCCTGCACCGGTGTAGTCTTTGTCGGTGTTAAGCGTGCCACCTTGTGGACCAGGGTTTGGATTTGGGTCTTCACCACAAGCAGCAAATGCAACAAGTGCCATAGCAAGTACCAATACAAGTACCAAAGAGATAATTTTTTTCATTTTCTTATTCCTCCTTAAGAATAAAATTTTTTGTTTTTTGTTTTATTTCAAGCAAAATGCTTTGAAACCGTTAATTTTTTTGACTATCTTTGAGAATTACCGAGATAGTAACCGCAACTGTCAGTCATAATTTGCGTGTAAGACGGAATATTGTTTACCTTAAATACGCCACGGTATGCATTTTCCGTTGTGTTGCGTTCGCTTTCAGGAAGGTAACACCATGTGTAATCGGTACGTGCGTACGGCTCTTCGTTAAATGCATTTACAATGGACATAACGGTAAGAGTGTGACGTGCAACACGTTCGTCTATTGAACAAGGTGCAACGTAAATGTAACCGCCTACTTGTCCGCCCTTTTTGCCGTTTTTGGCATCAAGTGCAACAAGATATTCGTAAAATTTATCTTTGTTGCCTTCGTAGTAGCAAGTAAGGTTATCGGTAAGAGGACCGTGGATACGTCCTTCAACACATTCGCAAGTTTCACACAAAAATGCATACGCATTGGTGTAGTCGCCTATTTCACGGTGAGTTAAACCGTGCATTGTTGTAGGTGAAGAGTCGTAATCCATACGAACTTTGTTGCCGTTGTCATCAACCATGTAACCGCCAAGTTTTACAAGGCTGTGCAGTGCGCCGGAATCCTGATGGTAAATCACTTTGTTGTTGGTCATATATTCCGGAGATGCTTCGTGAAGGTCAACTTCTATAGTAATATTGTTTTGTTTGATAAGTTCAACAATACCGTAAGCACATCTTTCGGTATAAGTACCTGTTGGTGAACCCGGATACACACGGTTAAAGTTACGAACTTCTACAGAAGAAAGTTGTTGACCACTGCTGTGCGAATATACATCAGGAACAAGCATTTGGTCTACCGTGTTGGTAAGACGTGAGCCGAATTTGAAGGTACGTGTACTTCCGTTTGCTGTTTTAAGCGTGTAGTACATTGGGTAGCCTTCCTGAGGTTGAGCATAGCTGAAACCACTACGGTTAAGTTCGGTAATGATAAAGAACTTACCACGTTGCATCTGAATACGTTCCATAAACAACGTTGCCGTAACCTGACCGGACGGTTCGTTAGGGTGCGTTCCGCCAAGAAGCAACAAACTTGGAACACGTTCTACTTCCGCAGAGGAAATTGCTAACATGCCTTGGTTTTCTTTTTTCGCCATTGCGGTTTTTGCATCGGCGTAGCTAACAATTGCTACGTCAGCCTCGAGTTTTTTAAGTGCTTCAACAGCACTGCTTGCATCGGTTTTTTGAGCAAAATCGGTAAGCAACAATGCTTGTTGGTCAGCAACGTTATCAACTTGTTGGCCATCAGCGTAAACTTTTGAACTTGCCTTTACAGCATCCAAAGTGGCAAAGTTATCCACATCGGCAGTACGTACCAAAGCAACTGTGTTATCGGTACCGTAAAACACGTATATTTCTATGTCGTTTTTTGTGCCTTCAATGCTTGGTGAATACTTGGAAAGTTTTTCAACGTGGTCAACGGTTGGGTTATCAATAAACTCCGTTTCGTAGTTGTAATACTTTACAATTGTTATTGAAGCGGAAATGCCCAAAGCAAGTACAAGTACAGCAACTACAATAGTAACAATGAGGTTGATTTTTTTGTTAGATAAATCCATTTTTTATACCCCCTCATCAATAAATCTGGAACAAACGAAGCACAAACATAAGCACTCCGAGTGCACTGACAATTTTGCCGGACAATTTGCGGGATTTTACAAAACAAATGCCGAACATAACCGTGAAAACAGCTGTGAAGATATAGTAAAATACCGTTAAAATTGAAATGTATGTTTTCATAACTATTCCTCCGTTGTTTCAGGTAAAGTTGCCT
>JAZLJV010000035.1:0-10927 GCA_045618025.1 Clostridia bacterium | reverse complement strand
TGCTGAAGAACAATGGGGCAAAAATTACGAAGAAAGAGCTTCCGTAATTAGCAACTACGAAGACTACAAGGCATTGCAACTTGGCTATGAAAACGGTGAAAAAAGACTTCTTAAGCTTATGTATGCAATTTACCAACTCTCTCTTACCAATGCTGATAAGACAAAGGTAGCACCGACAGTACCTGCTGATATGACTGCGCTTGATGCACTAACTTTGCCTGATTCTTACGCAGGTAAGACCAATGCCGAAATTAAGACAGCTATTGAAACATTGCTTGATGCTATTGTTCTTAACGGCTTCAACGATAAGTTGACATTGGAAGAAAACAGCAACCCTAACGTATACGCTATAAATATTGAAATTGTTGATGCTTGGCAAACATACTTTGCCGGTAACGAGTTTGTAAACTTTGCTACAAACAAGAAGGTATACATGGCAAAGGCTAATGAGGCTCTGACGGAAATTTATAATACTGCATATGCATCAGTAAAACTTGTTCAAAAGGCTATTGATGATATCATTCAAAACGAAGGCGAAATCAGCGTTGAAAACGTTGAATCATACAGAAAATATATCCTTGCAATTCAAGACGCTTACAAGGCATTGGACAGCACTCAAAAGGAAAGGATCTCCAACTACGATATGTTCTACACAATTCTTTCCAAGGTTGAACTTGCTACCTACCTTGAAAGAGCCATTGCTAACTTGATTGTTAACACCGGATTTGGTACTGAAGGCTCAACCCTTGAGTATACCGATGAACAAGCTGTTGCAATCAATTCAATTAAAGCTTTGTACCATAACATGGCTCCGGATGTTCAAGTATTTGTTCGCAACTACGATGACTTTATTAAACTTGCTGATGCTTACGAAAAACTTACTCCGAAAGAAATAATTAAGCTTGGCGAAATCAAGAATATGCTTGATGCCCTTGAAGACCAGATTGGAAATCTTGACCACAAGTTCGGTTTATTTAACTTTGCTTATTACTCAACAGTATCTGAAGCTGTTACCGACTTCCTTGGAAGAATTACCGCTAACGAAACAAGTATTACAGGTATTAATACAAAACTCGGTGAACTTAAAGATGAAGTTGCAAAAATAGAATTAGCAAGTGCACAAGAACTTGTTCCGCAAATTAACGCACTTAAAGAGCAACTTAGTGTTCTTGAGAAAAAAGTTGCTGATAACCAATCCGCATTGACAAGTAAAATCGGTGAACTTAATGAGCAACTTACAAACAGAATTAACGAACTTAAAGGTCAACTTGAAACAGCATACCAAGCAGCAGATGAACAAGCAACTGAAACATTGAATGGTACAATTGCTTCTACCAAAACTTATCTTGAAGGTCAAATTTCTGCACTTCAGACGCTTCTTGAAGCAGCCGATACCGAGAAATATAATGACATTATTGCTAAACTCAGTGCACTTGAAACAGCATACAAAGCTGCAGATGAACAAGCAACTGCAACATTGAATGGCACAATTAATTCTGCTAAATCTGAACTTCAAGGTAAAATTGATGCACTTGATGCAGCATACAAAGATGCTGATGAAGCAATTAAGACATTGATTGATACTGCAAAAGCATCATTAGAAACCGCTGACGGTCAAATTCAAACTGCTTTGAAAGATCTTGAAGATAAACTCAATGCACTTGATAAAGCATACCAAGCTGCTGATGCTACGCTTCAACAATCTATTACTGAACTTCAAAGCCAAGTAACAGAATTGCAACAAGCTGACACTGAAAACAAAACTGCTTTGCAAGCTGAAATTAATTCTGCTAAACAAGAACTTCAGGCTAAAATTGACAGTCTTAAGGCTCAACTTGAACAGGCTAACAATGCAATCAAGGCTGATGCTGATAGTCAAATGCAAGATCTTAACAAGAAGATGACAACAATCACAATTATTCTCAGTTGTGTTTGTGCAGGACTTGCTGCATGTGTAGTTGTTCTCTTCATTGGAAAGAAACGTTCTAAATAACTAACAAGATTATTGTAATTAAATTATGTTTACGGTGGTGGTGTTTCTGCCACCGTGAACAGCTACCAAAGAATATTTACTTACACTTGTTGTTGTACATTTCACTCTCTTTAACAAATCCCGAAGGCAATAGCCTTCGAGATTTGTTTTTGTTTATTAAAACTAATTGTGTGCTGGTAAAGCAAAATTAAATTATAATACAAAAAATCATTAGAAATTCTATTAGTATAAAACGCTGAGTAAAACTATTGTAAGCCGTTTAGAATCATTACAAAACAATATCACAATAGATATTATCAGGCGCAATTATATAAAAAACGTAATGTTGTCTTGGTGGAGTACGCACGCCACAACAACCGACAGGCTCAACAGCACGTTTTATTGTATCAAAAGTAATTTTTGGCTAGCAAAAAAGCCATCGGCTTAGCAGGTGGCTTGACTATAGGTTGTAAACAGTAACTTTATACCTTTTAACACTGTTAAATGTAAAAAAGCGCATTGAAATTTATCAATGCGCTAAATTTTAGTATTTTTTGCTAATTTGGTTGTAAACTACAACTGTCAATGGCAATACAGCGGAAACAACTGACGGAAAAACAATTGCTTTAATTATTAAAGATGCATTTGAAAATTCAATTTTTGCCAAAACGCTTATTGCAAAGCTACATAATACAACAACTGCAAATATAATCAAGGATAAAATCAGCATGAACTTAAAATTAAAGTCCGGTTTATTCTTTCGTGCTTTATTCTTAAACGAAATAACAGTAAATACTGCCGGCACAATTAACGCAATTAGTAGTGTAATTATGTAAATACCCGCACCGACCAATTGTTTGGTAGATAAAAGCATTATTGACATAAAAACTAAAAGTATTGCGTACCCTAACCACGCTGTTATACAGTTTACTTTTGCAACCGGCATAAGCTTTCGTGATTTATAATTGGCCGTAGACTTGTTGTAAATACGCATCCTCAAACCTTGTTTGGCAAAAGTGTCTGCCAAATCAATTAATGGGGTAGCATCACAATGTTCGGTTTCTTGCTTGTTTAATTTGTCTGTTGCAGTAGTGCTTGCGTACGACTGCATGTCGTCCAATTGGTCACCAATTACCTTCATTAAAACGTGTTGATAGTTTTCGCCCTGCGTTGACTGTTCAATTTCGTTTGCCGATTCCTTAGCACGTTCATCAAACATTGTAATAAACTCTTCCGGGCTATCCTGCACTATGTCAAAATTCGGACGAGGTTCCGCTGTTACTTGTTCCTCTGCAGGTTCGTCTGCCGTTGTTTCGTTGGTGGTAGTGCTGTCTACGGTTTGGGAGATTTGTTCAGGCGTTTCAGAAGACTCATTGCTTTCTTCGGCCGTTGTAATTTCAGTTAAAGTATCAACTTCCGGCAAAATCTCCGTTTGTGATGTAGCTGTAGGCACTTCATTTTTGTGATCGTTAGCCTCTGCTTGTTGTTTTAACAATGAAAGCTGTGTGGAAATTTCGTCCTGATGCGAAAAATGCGCATCTAATTCGTCTTCTTCAGAAATAGTAGTAATTGTTTCTTGAAAAATTACTTGCGTAAAGTCCTCGGTTGCTACTTCTTGCTCTGTTTCAGTTTCATATTCAACTTCTATGGTATTTTCCTCAATAATTTCAGAAGAGACTTCAATAGGAGTCGGTTGAGTTGTGCTTGTAAGGGAGTTTATAACATTTTGCTGTTGCTCCCAGTTTTGCATAAAGGTCTCACAAACTTGTTTGCCGTGTTCAGTTAAACGGTAGTACCTTCTTCTTCCTCCGTTAGATTCCACCCCCCAGTATGACTCAATTTGTTTCTGATTTTCAAGCCTTTTCAGGTACGCATAAAGAGTGGGTTGCTTTATTTCGTATTGATTGGCTGTTTTATTTTTAATTTCTCGGGCTATCTCATAACCGTATTTGTCGCCATCGTGTAAAGCGCACAATACAATGGTGTCAATATTTTCTTTCAAAAAAGTAAAATCTGTCATAATACGCCTCCTATGTATTAGAATACCCTTTATTCTAAAAACTGTCAAATCTTTATAATACTATTTCACACATAATAGTGCATTTTGCATTATTTTACAAAAAAATTTATTATTTTACATAAAATTAAATATCGTTATGCTAAAATTGTCGTATGTACATAAACGTAAAACGTACCAACAAAAAGATTATTTCGCTCTCGGTTGATAGTGACACAATATGTGTGGTGGCACACTATAAAGCCACGCTTAATGACATAAAAAAGGCAATTGCCGATAACTATTCAAATCTTGTGGCTATGTTAAATAACAACAAAACGGCGTTTAATGTTGCGACAACCGCATTGAGCGATGCTAATAAATATGTAACCGATGGACTTAAAGCGGAGCTATACAGCGGAAAAATGTTGTATTTGTGTGGTAGGGCATACCAGGTACTTCCCACAACAGATAAAAAAACCCATCTTGACGGCGATAATGTCTTTATACATGAATGCTACATGCAAAACCGTGTGGAAAAGATGACGGTTCTGAAAAAATATGTAAGAAAGTATGCAACGGATTTTCTTTGCAAAGAGATATCCGATTACGGTGCAAAACTATCCCTTTGTCCCGCAAAAATTGAGTTGAAAGATATTAAAGGTGACACGTGGATTCAGTGTTCCAATTCTACCGATAGAAAAATAACTATGGATTACCGAGCGGTACAGCTTCCCGATTTTTGTCGCAAATATCTTATTATACATTGCTTTATGCACTTCAAAGATAGTGCTCATTCTGACATGTTTTGGGATAATGTTAAACAATTTGTTGGTAACTATCCGGATGTTATCGGCATCTTGAACAGCTACCTGTTCCTCAAGGACTTATAAACAGTGCTTTTACGGTCAACAGGGTTTGTATGCGTTTGCACTTTTACTTCAAAAGGTGACAAACAAAAAAACAGTGGCATTAACCACTGTTATTGTGTATCAAAACCGTTTTATACAACCGACAACTTTTCCCAATATTTGTGGGTTTTGTTGCTTGTTCAAAACAATATCCTGCATTGTAGAGTTTTCCGGATGTAAAACCATTTTGCCGTTTTTGCAGGATACAAAGCGTTTGACCGTTGCTGTTTCCTCCCAGAGTACAATTACTATATCACCGTTTGCAGCTGTTTCCTGCTTGTTAACAACAACAATATCGTTTTCGCAAATGCCGGCTTCAATCATGCTGTCCCCTTGAACACGCAACAAAAATACATTGTTGGCAGAAAACAAATTTTGTGGTAACAAATAGGTGTCTTCAATGTTTTCCAACGCCAAAATGCCCTGACCCGCACTGATAGTTCCCACAAGTGGGGCGGAAACCATTTGTTGCTTTGTGTTTTTTGATGGCACAACAGCACGACTTTTGCAGTTTGATTGTGCAATATCACCGTTTTTGCGAAGTTTTTCAAGGTAGTATTGCACTGTTGAAGTAGACTTGATAGCAAACCCCTCTGCTATCTCACGTACCGTAGGCGGATACCCCATTTTTTCGGTAAAATCCGAAATATAATTGAGTATTTTTAATTCTTTTTCTTTTGTTCTCATACAAGTAGGTTAACATACTTGCTGTTTTTTGTCAAACGTTTGTTCTAATTTTCGACATTTTCCGACAATTACAAAACGCACACAATTAAGATGCGTTTTCAAAAAATTAAATATTCGGTAAACATATGCAAATAGCTTCGTCTCATTGTGGCGATAATTTTTGCGTATTCTTCACTGTAGGCGACTTCAATTTTTACGCAATAATTGTTTAGTTTTGCCAGCTCGCCTCCTACATTTTTGAGAGGCACTTGCATATTCACCTTTACGTATTCTTTCATTACATATCCGTTAATAATATCAAGCAAAACGTCAATATTCTTGCCTGTTTTGGCAGATATCATAACGCTTTGTGTACCGCCTGTAGGCAGTTCTCCGCCAATTTGTTTGTCGCACTTGTTAAAAACTCTTACAATCGGTGCCGATACTGCCAGACTTTGCAATACTTCTTCGGTAACTTTAATTTGTTCTGCAACGTTTTTATCACTTACATCACATACATCAAGAACCAAGTCGGCATCGGTAGTTTCTTCCAATGTAGATTTGAAGGCTTCTACAAGCTCGTGAGGCAAATTTCGTATAAAGCCTACTGTGTCACTTAGCAGTATTTCAATTCCCGATGGCAAACAGCATCTGCGTGTGGTGGTGTCCAAAGTGGCAAAAAGTTTGTCATCTGTGTAAATTGTGTTGTTGGTAAGTGTGTTAAATAACGTTGATTTTCCTGCATTTGTGTAACCGACAAGAGATACGGTAAATGCGTTGTTTTTTCTGCGTGACATTTTTGTTTGCAAACGTTGTTTTTCAAGTTGTTGCAATTCACGTTTTATTCGTACAATTCTATCACGAATAACCCTTTTGTTTGTTTCAAGCTTGGTTTCGCCCGGTCCACGTGTTCCTATGCCTGCACCTTGACGTGAATAATTGCCGTTGGAAGTATGGTTTGCAAGGCTATATGCCAGTTGAGCCATTTCCACCTGCTTTTTGCCTGTAGCACTTTGAGCGTGTAGTGCAAAAATATCCAATATCAAATCGGTTTTGTCAATTATCAATGCATCGTTAATTTTTTCGCCGATTTTTGTGCGTTGTGAAACCGTAAGAGTATTGCAAAACAGCAAAACATCAATGTTGTTTTCTTTGTTATTTACATAATCGGCAATTTCATCAAGTTTGCCTTCTCCCATTACCGTTGAAATATCCAACGAAATACGTTTTTGTGAAAACACTTTTGCAACATTACCTTGTGCAGTTTTTACAAGCTGTTCAATTTCGTACAATTCCAGCTCGGTATTGGTGCCGGCTGTTTCCACTAAAACAACTGCAACGTTTTCAATTTTGTTTTTTACATTATTTTTCATCTGATTTTTCTCTGAACGTTACCATTTCGGCGGCTTTTTTACGTACGTCTTCTGAAATTGCTGCGTAGTGTTTGCGAGTAGTGTTTACGTCTTTATGTCCTAAAACGTGTGCAACGGCATAAATATCGCCGGTACTGCGGTACAATTCCGTGCCGAACGTACTACGTAATTTATGCGGGGTAATATGTTTGAGCGGAGTTGCTATTTTGCTGTATTTTTTTACTATGTTTTCCACCGCACGGGTGGTTATGCGCCTTTTTTGTAACGAAACAAACAAAGCAGGCTCATCTGCAAGTGATTTATCCGAAATACGCAAGTCGTAGTAGTCATACAAATAGCCGGCAACCTCATCGTTAAAATACAAAATAACACGAGAACCGCCTTTGCGGGTAACCACAAAACTGCGGTCTTCAAAATTTACGTCGTCAACGTCTATTCCCACAAGTTCACTTACACGTATTCCCGTTCCCAAAAACAAACTGATAATAGCCAGATCACGCAGTTTGGTATTCTCTTGGTATTTTTGCTGTCTGCTTGTCAGTCCGTTGCCCGAGTCAACAGTATCCAACATATAACCTATTTCGTTATGGTTAAGGCGAATAATTTCTTTCGCGTGCGGTTTTGGCGTATCTACCGAAGCGGTAGGGTTATACCTTAAAAGTTCCTTTCGCTCAAAATATCTAACAAGCGAACGAATTGCCGCAAGTTTACGGCTTTTGCCTCTGTCACTGTTTTTTACAATTGCACCGTTTTCGTCTTTGTATATTTCAATATAACTCAAATATGCCTCAATTTGCATAGGGCTAAGGCTTTCAATATTTTCCAAAGTTATTTCGTTTGATTTTTTGTGAAAAATACGAGACGAAATATACTCAAAAAATGTACGCAGATCGTAAGCGTAATTCAACCGTGTCAGCGGTGTTGTATTGCCTGCAATGCCAATAAAATAGTCTTCGCAAAATGCAGGCAAATCATTTTCAATAATGTTATTAAGTTTTGCAACGTTTTCGGCATCACGTTCGTCAAAATATGTGTTCATATCAAGATTGTAGCACTTTAAGAGGTATTTTACAAGCATTTTGCGAATAATTGAGCAATTTATAATGCAAATTGCAACGCAATATTAACGGTCAATTTGTTGCAAATAAAGTTTTTGCGAACTACGGCACTTCACTTTAGAACTGACTTTGCACAATTGTGAGGTGACGGTAAGCATTAGCTCATATTATTTTATCTCAAATACCAATAATTAAGAATATTGGGTTTGCTATCGTTTTCTTGCGAAGTATTGCCTGTGCTACGATGGACTTCTTTTGCGGGAATTACCACTGTGACGGTAGGCGTAGTGTATACTTTTTTGCCGTTATTATATAATTCAGCATAGTAACTGTTTTCTCCGCTATGCGTGTTATAGTCGGCGTAATATGTTGCATTTCCGTTATAAAATTCGCCTGAACCTACCTTAAACAGCCTGATCTGATAATCTATTTCAGGCATAGTAATATATATTGTGCCATCAATCTCCGTCGCTTTAAGCTGGTATTTTACTTTCGGAAGTGCAGTTGTTTGCGGTTTGTTATCGGTTGCAAAGTAAAAATACTCACAATCAGAACTGCTTGCAAGGTTGACAAGTTGATTGTTGTGCAAATCGTTCGTATCTATTGCCAGCCTTTCTACGCCGTCGGGTATTTCAAAGTGTTCGCTTGCTTTTGCAATTTTGGTAATAATTTTAGACATAAAAGTACATGGGGCGCTTGACCCTGTCACTACATTTGTCAGATCTCCGCTGTAGTGACAAACAAATGTGTAGTTTGCTGTGTACCCGGCAACCAAAGCATCGGTATTGCCCTTTTCGCTACCAACTGTGCCTGTTTTACCTGCAACGTTCAATGCTGTTTTTCCCAGCGCCGAAGCAGTACCGTTTTTGGCTGTTTCTGTTAGCATATCCGTCATTAAAAATGCCGTGGATTCTTTAAAAACACGTTTATTTGTGCATTTGTCTGTATAAATCTCCTTGCCGTTTTCTCCTACTATTTTTTTGATGCACGTTGCTTTGTTATACACTCCGCCGTTGGCAAGCACGCAGTATGCCGAAATCAGTTGTTTGTCGGTAATACCGCCTTCAAAATTGCCAAGGGCCAGCGAAAGATCGCCTTTTTGTGCATTTATTCCCATTTTTTGCAGGTATTTTTGTGCTTTTTCCGTCGTAAGAGAATTAAGTGTTTTGACTGCAGGCACGTTAAGACTTTTTGATATTGCCGTTTTTACCGTTACCCAACCGTTGTATTTGTTGCCGTAGTTGTGTGGTACGTAACCGCAAAAATTTGTTTCTTCGTCCAGCACAAGCGATGCTGTTGTAATAAGTTTTTCGTTAAGTGCCGGAGCATATACGGCAAACGGTTTTGCTGTACTGCCTACCTGTCTTTTTTCATTGCAATTACCGTTACAACAACAAGCAACAATTTTACCGTTGTTTGTGCTGATTATTACACTAGGATAAACAGTTTTGTTGTTTTTATCTTTTATGCCGTTGGTAACAACCGTATCACTCAGCTCATTTTGTAACGAAGCATCCATATAAGTGTATATTTTGTATTTTTTGTTACACAGCTGTTGCATGGACATATTCAAAATATCACACGCTTCATTCAAAACGTAGTAGGTGTAGCCGTTGACGGTGTGGTCACTGTATTTGATGCATTCAATTTGTTCTTGTTTGGCCTGTTCTGCTTGCAATTCGGTCACGTAGTTTTGTTCGCTCATTAAAGAAAGAATCAAATCACGCCTTTTAAGGCATTTTTGCAAGTTTTTATCCGGTGAATAGGTGTTGGGCGCCTTTATGATACCTGCAAGCGTGGCGCTTTCCGCAAGGGTCAGTTGCTTTGCGCTTTTGCCAAAATATGCCTCCGATGCATCTTCTATACCGTAGGCGTTGCGACCAAAGTAAATTGTGTTAAGATACATTTCCAATATTTCGTTTTTATTGTAATTGTTTTCCAATTCCACCGCCAAAAATGCTTCGTTAAGTTTGCGTTGCAACGTTTTTTGATTGGTCAAATGGGTGTTTTTAATCAGTTGTTGGCTAAGTGTTGAAGCTCCTTGTTGAAAACTGCCGTTTTTGATGTTTGCAAGCATTGCACCGCAAATTCGTCTGAAATCCACGCCGTGGTGCAAGTAAAATCTTTTGTCTTCTACAGCAACAAAAGCGTTTGGCACAAATGACGGCAATTCGTTAAGGCTAACGTATCCTGCGCCGTCTGTTGTCGGTTTTTCCGATATTTCACCATTACCGTCGTCATATATTTTTATCTGATTATTTGCCGACTTAAGCTTGGTTGTATCCAGTTTTACATAGTGTTCGCTGTGTGTAAAAACGGTCAAAAAACATACAATTGATACCGACACCGTTAAAATACAGCTGAAAACCGCTATTAAAATTACCTTACGTGACTTTTTCATACTGTTATTTTTTGTAGTTTGCAATTTTCTATTTGTTTTTTGTTGAAAAATATTGCAAATAATAGTAAAATATATTTATTAGTAAAATTATGTACGTTTGGAGAAGATTTTGAAGTACTTTGTACACACTTACGGCTGTCAGATGAACATTCATGACAGTGAAAAAATAGCCGGTATGCTGGAAAAAATGGGCTATTCGCCTTGCGAAACCACCGATAAAGCCGATGTAGTGGTTTTTAATACCTGTTGTGTGCGTGAAACCGCCGAACAAAAAATATACGGTCACATAGGCCAAATGAAAAAAATTAAACAAAAAAAGCCGTCGCTTATTCTTGCAATTGTAGGCTGTATGTCTCAACAAGACGGCGTTGCGCAGACAATTCGCCAAAGTTATCCGTATGTTGACGTGGTTCTCGGGACGTCAAATTTGCATTTATTGCCTACCGCAATAGAAGGAGCAAAGCTTAAGCATAAGACGGTAAATACCGAGTTTTTGACGGAAAACGAGGAAGATTTTGCCATCTGTCGTACCAGCTATCCCAATGCTTGG
>JAZLJV010000034.1:0-4995 GCA_045618025.1 Clostridia bacterium | reverse complement strand
GTTTGCAGTTATTCAAAAATGTTTGCAAAGCGGGGTAATCAAACGGTTTAATTTTATTTTGCGGTGCAAAAAAGGTGTACTTTGCCCCGTTAAGGATAATTCTGCTACTGTCAATATCCTGCGGAAGGTGTTTTATGCTGTCCATAACGGTGTAGTCGCCGTCCGTCAGCACAATATTAGAAGTTTTCCCCGTAAGTTCAAACACAAGATGCATTTTTCTTTCGTAGCCGAGGTCATCTTTTATATCAAGAAAAAAGTCCAGCACCCTCTCAAAAGGCATTTGTTTAATATCTGTTATTGTGGCATTTATCAGGTGTTTGCGTAACAGCATGCAAAAGGACGGCGCAGTTTTGGGATTCTCCGTCGTAAAGTTTGTAATATGAATTCTGTTTACCGATGCATTTGCCGAAATAAGCAGTTTGTAAGTTGTTTTGTTATGCACAAACAAAACAATCTCATCTCTTTCAGGCTGATATATTTTGGTTATTTTACCGCCTGCAAGCAGTTGTAACAGTTCGGTTTTTAAGACGTGTAAAGAAAGTGCGTCGTATGCCATTTGTATCTCCTTTTGTTTAATAATACAGCATTTTCAATTTTTATTCAAGCGTACTGCCCAAAATGATTTGATTATTTTTGTTATTTGTGTTAAAATAATACGCTGAAATAAAAATGTCGGAGGACAATGATGAAATACACAACTAAAAGAGAAGAAAACACACTAAAAATTACCTTTTCAATGACAAGCGAAGAATGGTCTGCTTTTGATCAAAAGGCTTACGAACAAAACAAAGGTAAATACAACATACCCGGTTTCCGCAAGGGACACGTGCCAAAACGTGTAATTGAAAACAACTACGGTAAAGGCGTATTTTTTGAAGATGCACTTTATCTTTCCGCACAAGAATATTTTACGCAGTATTTGGATAAAAATAGTAAGGTTGAAATTGTCGCACGCCCTACAATTGACCCGCAATCGGTAAAAATTGACGAAAAAGGCACTTCGTACGTGGTACTTGTTACCGTTCGTCCTGAAGTTAAACTTGGCGACTACAAAGGACTTACCATTGCAAAAACCAAGCCTGAAACTGTAAAAGTTGCCGATGTAGATGCGGAAATTGCAAAAGTTCGTGAACGCAACGCTCGCTTTGTGGAAGTTACCGACAGAGCAGTTGCCGACGGCGATGAAATAAACCTTGACTACTGCGGAAAGGTTGACGGTGTAGCTTTTGACGGCGGTACAGCGGAAAAACAAACGCTTGTTATCGGTAGCCACACGTTTATACCCGGCTTTGAAGAACAAATGGTCGGTATGAACAAGGGCGAAACAAAAGATATTGAAGTTACTTTCCCAACGGAATATCACTCTGCCGAACTTGCCGGTAAACAGGCAGTGTTTACCGTTACGGTAAACGATATTCACACCAAAGTTTTGCCGGAACTTGATGACGAATTTGCAAAAGACGTAAGCGAATACGAAACGCTTAAGGAGTACAAGGACAGCATCAAAAAGCAACTTAAGCAACAAAAGGAAAAATTAGCTGAAAACAAGGACGAAACCAACCTTATTGATACCATTGTTGCAAACGCAAGTTTTACCGTGCCTGATGCAATGATTGAAGAACAAATTGACGAAGAAATAGAAGAGTTCAAGTACAACCTTATGTACCAAGGACTCAGTTTGGAAAACTACTACAAGTACACCAACTCAACGGAAGCCGACTTGCGCAAGCAATACAAGGAAAAGGCTGAAAAAATGGTTCGTACCCGTTTGGTGTTTGAAGAAATAGTAAAGGTGGAAAAAATAAAGGTTACTCAAAAGGAAACAGACGCTAAAATAAAAGACTATGCAGATAGCATCGGTAAAACGCTTGCCGAAGTAAAGCAAGGCTTCCAACCACAACAGTTGGAATACTTCAAAAGTCAGGCAACTACCGAAAAGCTTCTTGAATTTTTGAAGAAAGAAAACACAATTGCTTAACAATAACAAAACATAGGGGGTACGTATGCCATGGCACTTATACCAATGGTTATAGACAGTGAAAACGGTCCGGAAAGAAGTTATGATATTTATTCCCGTCTTCTGGAAGACAGAGTAGTGTTTATTACGGGTGAAATTGACGACGCTTTGGCCAACACGGTAGTAGCTGAACTTATCTATCTTGAATCAAAAGACCCGACAAAAGATATCTCCGTGTACATCAACAGCCCCGGCGGAAGCGTTTCCGCAGGTTTGGCAATTTACGACACAATGAACTACATCCGTTGTGATGTGTGCACAATTTGCATAGGTTTGGCGGCAAGCATGGGTGCATTTTTGCTCTCAAGCGGTACAAAGGGCAAGCGTTATGCACTTGCCAACAGCGAAATTATGATTCATCAAGTTCTTGGCGGTGCGCAAGGTCAGGCAAGTGATGTGGAAATTCAGACCAAACAATTGCTCAAAACCAAACAAAAGATGAATAAAATGCTTGCCGAAAACGTAGGTAAAAGCATAAAACAAGTGGAAAAGGACACCGACCGTGATACCTACCTTTCCGCCGAAGAAGCAAAGGCTTACGGCATTGTGGATGAAGTGTACTATTCCAGAAAATAAACAGGAGTACTATGCAACAATATTGTTCATTTTGCGGAAAAAGCGAAAACGAAGTAAAAAAACTCTTGACCGGCCCAAGCGGTGTATGTATTTGCGACGAATGCATTGAAGCTTGCAGTCTGATTTTGGATGACGTGCCGGAAAAGCAAGAGGAAAGCAAGTTCAAATTGCTTACTCCGCAGGAAATAAAGACGGAACTTGATAAATGGGTTGTGGGGCAGGACTCGGCAAAACGTACATTGGCGGTTGCCGTATACAACCACTACAAACGTGTTGCATCGGCGGGAAGCGACAGCTCTGCCGATGACGTTACGCTGGAAAAAAGCAACATACTGATGCTTGGCCCGACCGGTAGCGGAAAAACACTGTTGGCAAAAACACTGGCAAAAATTTTGGATGTGCCGTTTGCCGTTGCCGATGCAACAACCCTTACCGAAGCCGGCTACGTTGGCGAAGACGTGGAAAATATTTTGCTAAAACTTATTCAGTCGGCAAATTATGACGTAAAAAAGGCGGAACGTGGCATTATTTACGTTGATGAAATTGATAAAATTGCAAAAAAGGGCGAAAACGTTTCCATAACGAGAGACGTCTCCGGTGAGGGCGTTCAGCAGGCACTGCTCAAAATTATTGAAAGTACCGTTGCAAATGTTCCACCTCAGGGTGGGCGCAAACATCCTCAAGCGGAAACAATTGCCATAGATACCACAAATATTTTGTTTATTTGCGGTGGTGCGTTTGTCGGCTTGGACAAAATTGCCGAAAAACGTATTGCAGGTGGCGGACTTGGTTTCGGCAGTAATATACGCTCTGCAGATGATATTGACTACGCTGAATTGGTAAAAGATTTGCAACCGCAGGACTTTATCAAATTTGGGCTTATTCCGGAGTTTGTCGGCAGATTGCCTATAACAGTCGGGCTTTCCCCACTTGACGAAACGGCATTGGTAAAAATATTGACGGAACCGAAAAATTCTCTTATAAAGCAGTATCAGAAACTGATGAAAATGGACGACGTTGATCTGGTGTTTGATGACGATGCAATTCTTGCGGTGGCGCAAAAATCCATGGCGCTTAAAACCGGTGCACGTGGTTTGCGCAGTATTATTGAAAATGTAATGCTTGACTGTATGTTTGATGCACCAAACAAAAACATTGCCAAAATAACAATTGACCGTAAATGCGTTGAAGGTACGGCTAAACCTAAAATTACCAAAAAAGCAAGTTGAATTACTGCAATGCAAGGCTAAATGTCTTGCATTTTTTAATTATGCTTTTGCGTTAAATACCTTGTTAAAACAATAAAAATATGCTACAATAATCCGTAAAGATATGTGCTTGCAATTTTTGTTGCAATGTGAACATACTAACGAAAAATATTTGAGTAGAGGTGCAATTTGACTACTTATACAAATTTACCCGTGCTTACTATGCGTGGGAACGTTATTTTTCCCAATATCAAATCCAAAGTGGACATTGCAAGAGAAGTATCACGCAATGCAATAAAACTTGCATTTGCCAACGGCGGAAAGTTTTTTATGGTGGCGCAACGTGATAACTCGGTTGCACTTCCAAAAAGTGAAAACGATTTGTACGATGTAGGTGTAGTGGCGGAAGTTCTTTCAATCAGTGATTCGGCAGAGGAAAGCAGTTTTTCCATTACCGTCAGCACTTTGGAAACGGCCCGTCTCAAAAAGCTTACCGTTGGCGAAATGCTTTACTGTGCTGATGTAGAAACGCTTGATTACCACAGCGAAAACGACAACCAAACACTTATTTTGTTCCGTAAAACCTGTGATTATCTTTTGAGCTATGCTGAAATAAACAAAAGTGTAAACGCTTCATCCGTGCGTGCTTTCAGTGCAAAAAACGACGTAGATTATTTGCTTTTTACCAACGTTATCTGCAATGAAATTGTTCTTCGCACGGCGGAACGTCAAGCAATACTTGCCGAAACAGACTTGGCTGTCCGTTTGGAAAGTTTGTGCGCATACATTGCCGGTGAATTGGATTTGTACAAGGTGGAAAAGCGCATTGCCAACCGTGTAAAAAAGCAGGTGGAAGACGGGCAGAAAGAATACTACCTTCGTGAACAAATGAAGGCGATTTCCGTTGAACTTGGTGACGACGCCGAAGAAAAACAGGAATATCTTGACAAAATAAAAGCGTGCGGTATGCCGGAAGAAGTTGCCAAAAAGGCAACCAAAGAGATAAACCGTCTTTCCAAAATGGCACCTACTTCGCCTGATGCGGCAGTTATTCGCAACTACGTTGATTGGCTTTGCGATATGCCGTGGGTAACGGAAACAAAGGATAACAGCGACCTTAAAAAGGCTCGTGAAATACTTGATGAGGACCACTACGGATTGGAAAAAATAAAGGTTCGCATAGTGGAGTGTTTG
>JAZLJV010000033.1:0-6132 GCA_045618025.1 Clostridia bacterium | reverse complement strand
AAACTGCATTTAACTTTGGCGCCGATGCGGTGTATCTTGCCGGCAAAAAATACGGACTTCGGGCTTATGCCGACAATTTTGACGTGTCGGAAATGGCGGAGGCTACAGCTTATGCGCACGGTTTGGGCAAAAAGGTTTACTGCACACTAAATGTGTTTGCAAACAACCGAGATTTTGACGACCTGCCGGAGTATCTTGCACAACTGGAAAAAGCCTACATTGATGCCGTTCTGGTTAGCGACGTAGGTATGTTTGACTTTGTAAAAGCACACAGCAACTTGCCAATTCACGTAAGCACGCAGGCAAATACCACCAACAAATGGGCGGTAAAACACTGGAAAAATGCCGGTGCAAGCCGTGTTGTTCTTGCACGTGAAGTAAACATACAAAACATAAAGGAAATTCACGAGTTTTGCCCCGATGTTGAGATGGAAACGTTTGTTCACGGCGCAATGTGCGTAAGCTATTCAGGCAGGTGTTTGCTAAGCAACTATCTTACCGGTCGTGATAGCAACCATGGAGAGTGCGTGCAGGCCTGTCGTTGGCAGTGGGAAGTAAACGAAGTAAGCCGAACGGAGGAGAAAATGCCCGTTGAAGAAGACCAACGAGGCACGTATATTTTTAACTCTAAGGATATGAATATGCTTTGCCACCTCACAGAACTTGCAAACGCAGGCGTAACTTCATTCAAAATTGAAGGCCGTATGAAGTCGGCATTTTACGTTGCTACGGTGGTAAACGCTTACCGTCGTGCGCTGGATGCAATCAGCCAAGGCACCCTTACCGAAGAACTTTTGCAAATGCTTTACGAAGATTTGGACAAGGCTTCTCACCGCAGTTACACAACCGGTTTTTACTTTAACGAAGACCACCGTCAGTATTATCCGTCCAGCCGTGCCGTGGAAGAATACAAGTTTTGCGGAGTTGTAAAAGCCGTGAACGACGACGGCACCATTGTGGTGGAACAACGCAACAAATTTGTTGTGGGTGACAAATTGGAACTGCTTTCCACCGGCGAAGATTTCAATAAAACGTTTGAAGTAACCAAAATTGCCGATACCGACGGCAACGACGTGCAAGTTGCCAACGTGGTGCAACAAATGCTTGTGCTTTCCTGCCCGCTAAAGGCGGTGGTAGGCGATATTTTGCGCCGTGACGAACGAAAAATACAATAGTCGGTGCACATTTCCGTTTTGTTTGCTGTACAAAAATGTACTATTTCTAAAATAAAATATTTAATAAAAAAAGACGGCAAAAATGCCGTCTTTTTGTTGTTTTTCACAATTTTTTGTTGCTTTTTAGTTGTCGTATGTTTTAACTTATTTGTCTTTTATGTTGCTATTTTTCTGTATCTTTATCGGTGTTTCTTTGTTGTTTTTTTATTTTATGCCGTTGTTTTTCAATTTGTTTACAAGTGTTTCCGCACAGGAAAGTGCACCTTTGGCAAAGGTTTCAACACTTGTAGCGGTGTGTGTCAGCGTCAGCGTTTCGCCCTCACCGCAAAAAATTACCGTGTGTGTTCCGACTGCATCCGCCATACGCAAACTGTGCGTTGTAACCGTTCCAAAGTGTTTTTGACGGGCAATTTTTCCTGCCAACATTTTTGCCGTACCGCTGGGAGCATCTTTTTTGCCTTTTTTGTGTAGTTCAACAATTTCCACGTCAAAATTTGTTAATATTTTTGCAATTTGCACGCATGCATTTTCAATAGCGCCTATACCCAAGGCAAAATTGTCTTTGTGAATAACCTGCACGCTTTCAGCAAGGTTATCAATAAGTCGTTGTTGTTCACTGTTTCTGCCGGTAACGCCGTCTACAAGCGGAACGTCGTACGTACGGCAGTAGTTGTACACTTCTTCTGTGGCCTCGGCAACGGAAAAATTTATGCATACGTCGGCCTTTTCCCGACAAATGTTACCTTTTTCCACCTTTATTACAGTGTGAAATTTTTCCGCAAGACGGCAAACTTGGCTACCCACTCTGCCGTTTGCGCCAAAGACAACAATTTTCATTTTTACTCCTATTTCAGCAAATCGCCGTAGTCGTCAAGCAGTTTTTCCGCCCTCTTTTGTGTTGCCGAGCTTGCCTTGGTTAGTGGCAAACGCATAGAACAGTTTTCAAATACACTCAGCCTTGCAAGCAGATATTTTATCGGCACGGGGCTGACTTCGCAAAAGCAATATTTGCACAACGCCGAAAATGCATTTTGTTGTTGTGTGGTTGCACATTTTAACAATACGCTTTGTGTAAGCATGGGTGCAACGTTGCTTGCAACGGAAATAACCGACGAAAAATTTTCCGTTAAAATGCGGTTGTCAGCTCCACAAATTACATTTACAAATTTTCTTGCTTTTTGGCTATAAAGTGCACACGTGTCGGCATCTTTTAGTGCAACAACCCCTTTTTTGACACATTTTTTTACGCATGAAAGTGGCAACACGTAACCACATCGCTGAGGAACGTTGTACAAAATTAACGGCAGTTTTGTTACTTTTGCAATGTGTGAAATATGCCCTACAAAGCCTGCCTCGGTACATTTTGAAAACGACGGTGGCGCAACAAGCAAAACATCAGCGCCGTTATTTTCGGCAAAAATTGCCTGTATAGCCACATCTTTTGTGGTGCTTCCGCCAATGCCCGCAATTACTGTTTGTTTGCTGAAAATATATTTTGCAAGGCTAAGCAACAGTCGTTTTTCTTCCGGCGTCAAAAAGGCGCCTTCGCCGGTGGTTCCCCCTACAAGAATGCTTTTTACACCTGCTTTTTTTTGATATTCCAATAACTTTACAAAACTTTTTTCGTCAATTTTTCCACCTTTGTACGGTGTGGAAAGTGCCGTTATTACTCCACTTAATTTTGCTTGAGCATTTACGTCAAAGTTTTCCATCGCTTATACTCTCCAATATTTCCCACGCATTGTAACTTGCTCCACGCAGTAAATTATCCGCCACTACAAACATATTTACGGCATTGGCGGTTTTGTCTTTGGTAATTCGGCCTATTCCTACGTCTGTTTTGCCGGCAAAGTCCTTCGGCATAGGGTACAAATTGTTGTTTTTATCGTCTATAACCTGCACGCATGGCTGTTCTTTCAGAAGTTTTTTTACGTTGCTGATAGTAAAACGCTTGGCAAGTTGAACATTCAAAAACACGCTGAGACCAACAGTAACGGGCACTCTTACGCAAAAGGCAAATGTCTGTAAACAAGGCATTTGCAGTATAATATTGCTTTCCTGCATAAGTTTGTGTTCTTCCGCAGTGTACCCGTCTTTGGCAAAACCGCTTATTGCCGGAATAACGTTATTTTTTATGCAATGTGCAAAAGCCGTAAGGTTTGCTTCGTCACTAAGCAGGTCCGCCAGTCCGTTTTTGCCTGCTCCGCTAACAGCCTGATAGGTAACAGCGGTAAACTTTTGCAGTCCAAGCTGTTTTAGTGCGTAAAGAGCAATAACCGTCTGAATTGTGGTGCAGTTTGGGTTGGCAATTATTTTTTTGCCATATGCCGTGGCGCCGTTTACACACGGAATAACCAGCGGAATGTCTTTTTTCATGCGGAATGCCGAACTGTTATCTATGCATATGGTGCCTTGTTTTGCCGTTTTTGGCACCAGCACTTTGCTTATTTCTTCATTTGTTGCAAACAATGCGTAGTCCGGTGGTCTTTCCGTAAGCAATTGCACGTTTTCCACAGTCAAAAAGCCGTTCATATAGTGCAGTTTTTTGCCGGTGTTTTTGTCGCTTGCAAACACCCTTATGTTTTCTATGCCTTTATTCTCGGCCACTTTTAGCATGTTTTCGCCTACAAGTCCCGTTACGCCAACAATGGCAATTTGCTTCATATTTTTTGCTCCTTTGTGTTTTATTGTATTTTTGTTATGCATTTTTAATGCTTTTTGTCGCAAAAAAGCACAATAAATACATTTTGAACAATAAAAATAGCCTTTTCGCAAAAAAAGTTGCTAATACGTTTGAAAAATCCCCGACTATTTGATATAATAATTTAGTTAATACATTTGTGCATTTGCACGGGAGTACAAAATGGATTTCAAAAAAATAAAACTTGATGGTGAACGTAACCAACACGTTACCAAACGCAAAAACAATCTTTCTGCGTGGAACTTTTTTAAGGTGCTTTATCGTGATAACCTTTGGCGCCTTTTCGGCTACAATCTTGCAATGTTGCTGTTTATTGCTCCTGCGTATTTTATGTATATGACGGCAGTGGTAAAGGTAAGCAACCTTGTGGTTGATTTGCCAACGTCGGCACCGTTCAACCCGTTTGCGGTTGGCATTTGGAGCAACGTTACTTCCGAACTTGCCACACAGTCCTCCGCAATATTTTCTCATTACGGCTTTTTTATGGCACTTTGCGGATTATGCCTTGCATTTATGTTTTCCGGCGGTTTTGCCGTTACTCGTGATGCATTCTGGACGGGCAAATACAACGCCAAAAAGGTTACGGCTGAAGGTTTTACCGTTACAACAAACGTTACCAAAAGCATTTACATGGGTGTTATCTCGGCATTTCCTTATGCATTGGTAACCGCCGGTGTAATTTCCTTTGGTATTTTCGGAATATTTAAGTTTTACAAGTGGTGTGTGGTTGTAAGCAAGGCATGGACTATTGTTGCCACCGTTTTGCTTGCACTTGTTTTGTGGTTAGTTGCAACATTTTTGCTTATTGTTTGCTCGGTTGCCACAACATACAAACAAAGTGTAAAGCAAACAATTGCCGACTCATGGCTACTTTTGTGGCTCAACATTTTGCCAAACCTTGTGCACGTGTTGTTTGCACTTGTTCCGGTGTGGCTGTACCTTGTAGTGGCAGGGCATCAACTGCTTATGTCCGTTTACACCGTACTGTTGCTTATGTTTGGCGGAATGTACTTCCCGCATGTTTGGCAAACCTATATGATGAAGACTTTTGCACTTTTCCACCCTGTTGAAGACAAAAAGGCAAAGCAAAATGAACCAAAACAGCAACAAGACGTACAATAGTTATTCCGCCATTGCGCACCGTTACAACAGTCTGACAACTGCCGATGCCGATTACAACCTTTGGGCAAACTATGTTTGCACGGTTTTAGCCGACAAAAAAAGCGGTGTTGACCTGGCGTGCGGTACCGGCAAAATGACGGCACAACTCATAAAAAACGGCTACGACGTTACAGGTATTGATAACAGCCGTGAAATGCTTGACCAAGCGGTAAAAAACGTGCGTGCAAAGTTTGTCAAGCAGGATATGCGAGCATTTACGTTGCCTTCTCCCGTTCAGTTTGCCGTGTGCGTAAACGATGGTGTAAATTACCTTAAACCAAGGGAAATATTGCCGTTTTTTTGCCGTGTTTACAACAGTTTGCAAAACGGCGGTGTGTTTGTGTTTGACGTATCTTCCGCTTACAAATTGCAAAATGTTATTGCCAACAACGTTTTTTTTGACGACAACGCCGATGCAACTCTTTTGTGGACAAACAAACTCGGCAAAAACAGCGTAAAAATGGACATTACGTTGTTTGAAAAACACGGCGAAACATTTACTCGCAGTGACGAAACGCACGTGCAGTACATTCACACAAAGACTGACATTCAAACGGCGTTGAAGAGTGCCGGATTTAATGTAAAACAAATTACAAATAACTACGGTGAAGGCAAAGCCACTGCAAAAAGTATGCGCCTTACCTTTGTTGCGGAAAAATAAAAGGACTAAACAAAAATGGCATCAATTTTAAGTAAAGCTATAGTGGAAAACGCCATAATCGTAAGCGCAATTGAAAGCAAAGATTTGGTTAATCGTGCAATAAAAATACATAATTTGTCGCCTGTTGCCGCCGCTGCACTGGGCAGAATGCTTACCATCGGCGCACTTATGGGTAATGAGTTGAAAAACGCCGATGACTACCTTTCCGCCACGGTAAAGGGCAACGGTCCGCTTGGACGTCTTACTGTTTGTGCCGATGGCAAATGCCACGTAAAAGGCACGGTAGATAACCCATTTGTTGAAAATATTGTAAAGGCGGACGGCAGTCTGGATGTAGGCACTGCGGTGGGCAAGCAAGGTCAACTTACCGTTGTAAAGGATATCGGCTTAAAACAACCTTACGTAGGTACAGCCAATCTTGTTTCCGGTGAAAT
>JAZLJV010000032.1:0-6953 GCA_045618025.1 Clostridia bacterium | reverse complement strand
TGTAGTTGTTAAGTTGAGTTACTGTAATTGTCATTTTTGTACTAATTCCAACAAATTGGTAAACAGACAGGCACGTGTTACCGGCCCTATACCAAGTGGCACCGGCGTAACGGCTTTGCAAACATTATAAACCGCATTGTCAACGTCACCGCAAGTTTTGCCGTCAACGAAAGATAGCCCCACGTCTACCACAACGGCGTCTGCCGAAACGTAATCTGCTGTTACCAAATTAGGCACACCGCAAGCGGAAATAACGATATCGGCATTGTGTGTAATTTTACTGATGTTTTGTGATTTGGAATGGCAAACCGTAACAGTAGCATTGCGTTGCAAAAGCATAAGTGACAACGGCTTGCCTACTGCATTGCCTCTGCCTATAACTACAACATTTTTACCCTGTAGTTCAATACCGTAGTAGTCAAGCATGGCCAACACTGCAGAAGGCGTTGCCGGACAAACTTTTTGAGCGCCTTTATACAACTTAGCAACACCGGCACTGCAAATACAGTCAACGTCTTTTTCTACAGCCACAAATTCCGTTGCGCCGGCAAGATGTTTTGGCAACGGTTGTTGAACCAAAATACCCGCAACACTTTCATCTGCGGAAAACTCTTTGAGATATTGTGACAACCTTTCCACCGAAACGTCATTTTCAAGCAAAACGTTTTCTACACATACACCAAGTTTTACACCGCTTTTTACAATGCTTTGAGCATACTGAAGCCAAGCCTCATCGTTTAGCCCCACCAGTAGCAATCGCTTTCCCGCAAGAATACCTATGTTGCTATGTAGTTTGTTGTAAAGGTTATCGGCAACTTCTTTTCCGTAAAGAATTTTCGTCATTTGTTTTTCCTTTCATACTCTGCCAAGATGCCGTTTACAAATGATACGCTTTTTTCGGTAGAGTATTTTTTTACTATTGTAACCGCTTCGTTAATGACAACGGGATGCGGAGTATCAAAGTACTGCATTTCACACATTGCCAATTCAATAACGGCAAGGTCAATGCGGTAAATGCGTTGCAATTTGTATGCAACGGCAAGCATAGAAACTTGTTCGTCAAGTTGCTTTTTGTGTTCAATAACGCTTTTTACCAGTCCGGTAGCAAAAGCAACGTCTTCTTCCGTAAGTTTTTCACTGTCAAATTGTGAAAAATCTTCGTCAAAAACGCCACTCATAATGTAAGTATAAACCTTGCAAAAGGCAGTTTCTCGTGCGTAACTTCTCATAATATCTCCAAATTACCAAAAACCCTTTGAATACACAAAGGGTTCCGTTCAGATTTCTTCATATTCCACGTCGGTAACGTGAACATTTACCGAGTGCACTTTGAACTCAGTCATATTTTCTATAGTACTTTTTACCGTGCTTTGCAAAGTGCTTGCAACATCACTGACATCAACATTGTACATAAGCTTTACATAAACATCTATGTACATTTCATCATTTATCTGATCCACCTTTACAGCGGATTTTGCTTCTTTGCTATCGGCAGGATACTTTACAACGCCGTCAATTTCTCCCAAAGCACAATCAACAATTTCACTAACTATGTCACTGCTGTAAACCAAACTACCGTTAACTTCACGTTTTGTAACAACTTTCATATCAATACTCCATAAGAATAATGCTTTTTTTCACATTATAGCACAGAATATTGAAAAATACAATTATATAGAGAGTATTTTAACATAATCAGGTGAAACCGATGTTTCCGTAGCAATAATACTGTATATTTTTACAGTATCTGCACGGGTCAGCTCGTCCTTATCTACAATAACGCTTACGTTATCACCGGTAGAGTTTACCGCGACCAAAACATCGTCAAACCCCTGAGCTTTTAAAAGTGTTTCCAAAAGCAGTTCCGTCTCCATAGCATCTACTATTTTTTGTTTTTGAACAAGTGCAGTCTGACGTGCCGTAGCGTACTCATCGCCTTCCATTGCCAAAATGTTGTTGAGCTCGGATATTTCGTAGTTGCGTGTTGTCTGTCTATCCAAACGTGAAGTGGCAAAAAAACTGCCTGTAGCAACCGCATTGTTGTTATCAGCTGACGGCGCCTTGTTGTTTGCAAGCAACGTTACGTTAAGTACGGCAGCGACAGCCAGTACTGCAACCATAGATACAATCAAAACAATTTTTCTTTTTTTAGTCATTTTTAGTTCCTCCATTACCTTTTGATGAAAATACCTGCACGTTACTTGCATCTACGTTAAGCAACGTTACAACAGCTTGTTTCAGTTGCAGACGAATAACGGCATCTCCGCCACCATCAGCAACTATCACTACTCCTATAATATTCGGAGAGTTTTCTTTTATTACTAAAGGATTACCTCCTATTGTAACAATTTTATTTTCCTGCGTGGTAACTCCGTTTGTTGTTTTGCTTTGCGTTTCGTAAGCGTAGACTGTTTCACTACCGCTACTGTACGTTATTGCAACGGAAACATCTCCGCAACCGTCAATTTTTGAAAGTACTTTTTCCAGACGGTTTTCCAACGAATTGCAATAATCGGAAAAATCTCCGGAAGCTTTTTTAGCATTATCATCGTTTACAAAAAGCAAACAGACAAAAACAACACAACCTATAAAAGCCACAAAAAGCAGTAAATAGTCTGATTTTTTAAGTTTTGCAAATAATTTTTTAAGTTTTTCCATCATTCACCCTTATGCACAACAACTACATTTTCCTCAAAAATTGCCTCTGCGGTTTGCACCAGCAAAGCAAAATCGGCAGTTTGTCCGCAGTCGGCAATGCTTATAACAACGTTTTCGTTTTGTTGTTCAATTTCAACATCAACCCCAAACTTCATTTTTGCCAAAGAAACAAATTCTTTACAATGCAGTTCAAACTTGCGACTGTTTGTGCTGTCAATAAAAGCTGTTTGCACAAAACTGTCTTCGTTGCCGAACATTGTTTTTACGCTATTGAATGCCTGAGCTAACGGGACAAGCATTGTAACGGTTATCAGAAAGCCGATAACGGTTTTTATGTACTTAGACGTTGTGCCCTCGGGAACAATCAAATCGCACAGTACGGAAATAACAGCTACACCGGCAAGACAAATTACCCACTCGTTCATATTACACCACGTTTGCACTGCACATTGCAACAAGCACTATAACAAGAAACATAAATGCTACAGCAATTATTGCAACAGCCCAAAATGTTAACGATTTGCCAATACAACTCAAAAAATCCAAAAAACGCTTATCTGCAACCGGTTCAACAGTGGCGGAGACCAATTGCAAACCGAGGTTTACCGCAACACAAGTAACCACAGGGCGTAAGATGCGCAGTAAGAGAATTATCAAAACCACCCCGCCGAAAGCATTTTTTATTAACGAAGTGCTGGCAAGAATAATATCAAAACCGTCGGCGAGGTAACTGCCAAGTATTGGCACATAGTTTTTTGCGGCAAACCTACCCACACGCACGGAAATACCGTCAAAAGTTTTGGCGGAAATACCCTGTACGGTTAAGAATGCGGAAAAAACCATAAACATAAAACCAAGCATCCATGATGAAACATGTGAAAACAACGTTGACATTTTGGAAACACGTACTTTTTCCGACAAACTGCTGACGGCACCGAGAATAACGGCAAACAACGATAACGGCAAAACAACATTTTTAACCAACGATATTATTCCGCCGGAAAACAGTACCACAGCAGGAGTACACAGTGACGATGCAACATTACCGCCATTTGCAACAACAAAAGTCAATAAAATTGGCATTGAGGCGTCGGAAAGCGCACAAATACCGTCAATAACCTGCAATGTTTCTCCGTAGACGCTCTTTACAATAACCAAAGTGGTTACAAGGACGGAAGCCATTCCCACAAACAGAACAACATTATTGGTTTCATGAGAAATAAAACCGCTGTTAGCACTGCTTACAAGCGAAATAATAACACAAATGGCAACCAGCAACGAAAGCGTTGGAACAATATCACCTACGCAAGCAACAAAAACATCGGCAATAAGTCGCAGATAATCGGCCGGTTTTTCAAATTCTCCATTCAAAACCGCTTTTATTTTGTCGGCAATATCTTCAGCACCTTCAATTTGTTGAAATGCGCTGAAATCTATGTCATTTATTCCTTGTTCAATATTCTCGTAAAGTTCGTCTGTTGCATCGGCAAAAGCAAAAAAAGGCCGACATTGCAACAAACATAACACTACAAGAAAAACAGTGAACGCTTTTAAGATATTTTTCATACCACAAAACTTTTAATTAAGTCAAATATTTGCAAAACAATAGGCATAGCGGAAATAACTATACATATCTTTGCGCAGAAAAGCAGTGCTTGTCCAATGCTTTTGCAGTTGGCATCTATGCAAATATTGTTGCCGAACTCGGCAACATAGCCGATTCCCACTACTTTGAGCATGCATGAAAGCACACCCGAACCGATACCGGCACTTAGACCTATGTCGTACAAATCGTAAACGGCAACAAAAAGGTCATCTACCACACAGACGGAAATAATAACGGAAGCACAAACACCCACCACCAATGCAACGTTGCTGTCAAATTGACGCAGTAACAACACTATTACCACGGCTACAAGTGCAAACACAACAGCTTTTACTATACTTTCAGTCATAGCTCAAACAAACCGCTTATTGTATCGTAAAGTTGCAAAACCGAATTAGCCAAAATGGCAAGTGCAACCACTAAACCTGCAATGGAAACAAGGCTGGCGACATCTTCCTTGTCAGCACGTTTAAGAACCATGCTGACTACGGCAGAAACAAAACCAATCAAAGCTATTTTGAAAATAACGGTTAAATCCATTGTCACCTCAAATAAGCAAAATACTAATCAACGCACCAAACAGTACGCCAAGCTTAAGAAACAAGTTTTTTACGACGGACTTTTGCTGTAACTTTTCAAGCATATTTGTATACTGCAAATTAAAAGCAGCAAGATGTTGCAAAAGTGCATTGGTAGAAGAATTATGCAAACCATCAAAAAACAATTGTGCCTGAGAAAAAAGTTGTGAGCTGATAAAACAGGACTTTTCACCACTTTTTACGTCAATAAAAGTATTGCTTGCAGTTTGCTCAAAAACATTGTTAAAGGTGGGTAAATCAAGTTTGTTGCCATTAACGTTTTCCTGCAATTCGGATGTATATCGCACCAAATCTTTCAACAACTTTATTTGCCTTTCATTGCGCATATCCAACCAAGCACCGATGCATGCAAATACAAAAATAGGCATCAATAATACTACTATGTCTGTCATATTATTATTAAATACGGCGTTTTCTGTCAATATTTAGCACTTTTTTTACAAATAACCCATTGTTGTCTCTTGATAAGTACACAACAACATCAAAAATATTCTCAAGCCAATAGTTGCTTTGCAGTGCATTTTCAACACTACCGTGAGTTGTACAAACCACACCGATTCCGGAATTTACACAACGTTCTACCACTTTTTCATCACCTTGTCCCAATTCATCAAAAGCAATGCAATCGGGCGAAAGAGACCTTATTGCCGTTTCAGCTCCTGAAAATTTATCGCAAAACAGCAAAACATCGCAGTTTATACTTCTTTTGTCAAAACCACTGCAAAGGCTCACTTCACCACGTTCATCCAGCACTACAACATTCATTTTTTGCGAAGCTTTGCAAATTACATCTCTCAAATACGTCGTTTTACCGCTTGCAGGCCTTCCGATTATTATTACGTTTTTACCCGCAATAACTGCATTTATCACTTCGGCGTCTGCTACATCAACAAATCCTGCAATGCGCAAGCACAAACTTGTATACCCCACATATTTACCGTCACAATTCAACTTGCCTGCCACACCAAGTCTGGTGCCGTCGTCCAACACGACAAATCCGTTGGCAAGCATTTTTTCATAAGCAAATACCGAATTTCTACATGCTTTTTGCAAACACTCATCAATTTCCGCAGGGCTTATCACCAATGCATTGTTACAGCTTGCAAGCAACTTATCTTTGCCTGCATAGTACCAATTTGCTCCTACTTTTACCCTGCAAGGCTTCCCGACACGAAGGCGTAGTTCCGTTATGTCGGCATAACTGTTTATTAAACTGCTCAATTTTGTAGGCAAAACTTCCGATAAGTTCATACAACATTGTATTGGACAAGCAGACAAAATATTCATAAAATAAAAAAAGCACGACAAAACGTCGTGCTTTAATTGCAAAATAAACAAACTATTTTACACGTTCCATGTATTCGCCTGTGCGGGTATCTACACGAACTCTGTCGCCTTCATTAACAAACATAGGCACCATAAGTTCATAGCCCGTTTCCAAAGTTGCAGGTTTGGTTGCGTTAGTAGCTGTGTTGCCGGCAATTGCAGGTTCACACTTTACAATTTCCAAAACTACAAAGTTTGGTGGCTCAACGGAAAATGCTTCACCTTGATAGAACTTGATTGTTGCATTCATGTTTTCCTTCATGTACATAAGTGCATCTTCAACCTGACTTTTGTTAAGTGGAACTTGTTCGTAAGTTTCACTATCCATAAAGTAGTAAATGTCTCCATCACAGTAAAGGTATTCCATATCCTTGCTCTCAATTGTAGCCAAATCAAGTTTTGTAGATGGGTTAAAAGTCGTTTCAAGCACTTTACCATCCATAACGTTTTTGATTTTGGTTCTTACAAAAGCGGCGCCCTTACCAGGTTTTACGTGTTGAAAATCTACAACTACGTAAACTTTACCTTCATTTACAAAAGTAACACCCTTTCTGATGTCACCCGCCATAATAGCATTTGCCATAAAAATATTCTCCTCCTATTGTATTACTATAGTATTATAATATCTTTCTTAGAAGTTGTCAAATCAATTACTCCATCTTCCGTAATTAAAAGTAAATCTTCTATGCGGACACCGCCTTTTCCGGCAATATAAATACCCGGTTCTGCGGTAATAAACTGATTTGCCTCAAAGACGTCTGCTG
>JAZLJV010000031.1:0-5458 GCA_045618025.1 Clostridia bacterium | reverse complement strand
CGTCATATTGCCAACCATCCATCTTTCAAAATGCGGCAAAGTATTTATTTGCATACTGCCGTGAAAAAGCATTTGATCGTTGCCGTCCATCATCAAGTTAAAAAGATCTTCAAGGTCACTTCTGAAATTAAACTTTCTAAGAGTTAAACTACTTGTCATTTTTCAGCCCTCTAACACATTTTTCGGTATCTTCTTTAAGTTGCATTATGCGAGAAATTTTGAATGCAAGACATCCTCCCGTACAACGCAGAGTTTTTCTTCTGTAACAATCATTACAGTCATCTGAAATGCCCAAACGGTAAGCGTATGAATCTATTTCGTTAGTGTAGTAATTGCGCAAATCCTGAAGTGATTTGAAATCGGTTATTTTGGTCTTTGTACAATCTGAAAGGCCGAAACAGCGAACAGCGGTAAGATCCTGACGGATATCAACAACAGGAGAGCAATGCACCACATCGGTATAAATAGCCGAATCGTTCATAGGCAATGACAAAGGTGGCAAACCTGCCGTTTGCAACTCCTTCATTTTCTTTTTTATTAAGGCATCAAACGTGCGGTATTCTTCATCGGTTAGCAAACATGCCGGCATTTTGTTGCAGTCGTAAGTAGGCACGATGTTGTTGGAAAGCATTGCGTAAACAAACTCTTTGAACTTAGGTTTGATATCCAAAAAGTATCTTTTTACGTTAAAATCACGCTTTTCGCAAGTATTTGGTACTACTATTGACATTCTTACGTGGCTGTACTTGTATTTTTTTAGCAATTGCAGCATGTAATCGTACTCAAAACTGTTTTGATAAATGTTTATGCCAAGTGTAATGCGATTCTTCATATAGTGCTTGTTGATAAGCAAATCAAGGTTGTTGCACATCTGTTCGTAAGCAACTTGGCCCATATCTTTAGGTGAGTTACAATTAAGTAATATGTGAAACTTAGGGTGGGCAAGTTCATTGGCAAATTCATCAATTTTTACACCGTTTGTAAACAAAACAACGTTCTGAAAACGCTCATCGGCAATAATAAGTTGTAAAATTTCCTTAAAATGTGAGTGCAAAGTAGGTTCACCGCCAATAAGTCCAAGTTTTGCATTTGGCTCGGTGGCAACAAAATCCAATGCTTTCTTAAGGTTTTCCATATCAATTTCGTTTACGCTGTGGTTTACAAATTCATTTGCAAAACAATACGGACAACGTAAATTACACACGTCTGTTAACATTATATTTGCCATAGTTTTTTCTCCTGTTATTTGGTAAATTAGTTTATCTCATCTAAAACGCCGTCAACAACGGCAATAACGTCTTTAACATTTACACGCAAAATACAATCAGTCTTCTTTTTGGCGAAATAGTCACCGTGCAAACAAAAATATCCACCACCATCACTAAGAGTGCACCATTTACACTGTACATCACTGCAAACTGCAGCGGGAAGTATGTCACCTTTATCTATTTTTTCCGGCTTATAAGGGAAAAACTTTTCGCCGGAAAATTGCCCTTTTACGCACACTGACGGAACGCCTACAGCATTGGCAATGTGCACTGCGCAAGTATCGTTGCCTACCACCATTTTTGCCTTGGAAAGCACAAAAATAAGTTCATTTATGGTAGTTTTGCCCAACAAAGAATAAAACCGAAAACTGCCGTCGTCAAAGTTTGCAAGTTGTCCGGCATCCTTTTCCGTTCCACATACAAGGCATTCCCAGCCGGTTTTTTGTACAATATGACCGGCAACCTGACTAAACCTTTCAGGTGGCCAAAGTTTATTAAAAATGCTACCGCCTAAAAATATTACAAAAAAATCTTTCGGCAGTGCAATAGGGAAGACCTGAACATTGGCAATTTTTGGCAAACCTACCTTGAAACCGGTATCACCAAGCTCTCGCAAAAAGTTTGACGACTGCACCAGTGTCATATTTCTCTCACCGGTGTCTACAAGTTTGTCGTAAATTCTGTCAAACTTCCTTTTAAGTTTAGCCGGCAATGCACCGCTCTCACCCAGTGAAGCAATTTTAATTTTGGCATTAACCCATTTTGCAACAGTTTCCGCCTCTACAGTGCGTGGCTGAGTGGGATGCAACAGCAAATCGCACTTTATGCGGGAAAACTTGCGATACGTTTTGCCTATCACCGACGGTGCAAAATCCCTTTTGGAAAAACAAACAATTTGGTCAAAAAAGCCACAATTCTTTGCCAAATCAACTGTTGGCGGAGAACAGCAAAACACTATTTTTTTGTCGGAATAGTACTTACGGATTTCCTCTGCTATGGGCAAAAACAATACAAAATCGCCAAGACCGTCCTGTTTTATAATCAACACAGTGTTAGTATCGCCTTTGTTAAAAAGACGTTTACAAGCCGATATCAAGCCGTAAAATACGTATAAAAATTTTTGGAAAATAGTCATTGTTTTCCGTCTGCATGCTAAAAGCGAATTTCCGGATAGTAGCAATTCAAGCCCATTTTGCAAACGATTCTTGCGTTGTCGGGCATAAGCATCTTTTGCAAATATTCCTCTTCGCTGTTGCAACTTTCAATAATTTTAAGGTTTTCTTTTATAATTTTTACGTCTTTTATTATGCCTTCGGGGCGTTCGGAACGTCCGACAATTTTGTACGAACCGATACCAAGCTTGTAAAAGCGGTACAACGCACACAAACCGCAAGCTGCCCGACGGTGAAAATACGAAGTATATAAATTATTGTTAAGTTCTATATCGTGTTGCGCCCTGAATGTGTGAAAATCGGAATTGATATTGCATTTTGATTGATTAAGCATGGCACAAATACTGCCTTTGTTGCGGTGAAACCCCAAGCAATGACTGTCGGAAAACTGACAACCGTTTCTCATCAAAAATACTTCGTAAGTAATATCCTGATGCTTCAGTACAATTTCCGTTATTTCATCCATAGACAAATCTCTCGGCAAAATCATGCGTTTCATTCCGAGTTTTTTGTAAAATGCAACCAAATCACTGTTAAAAAGACCGCACATTGTGCTTGCAACAGGTATCAGTCCGGCTTCTTTTGCCATTAAAGTCAATTCAGGAGTAGATACAATTACGCCATCTACTCCTGAATTTGCAAATAACCGAAAATACTCATTAAGTTTTTCCAATTCTCGTTGATTATAGGTTGCACCGTTAATTGTAATAAAAATTGCCTTGCCAAAACTCTTTACTTCTTTTACAATTTCCAACGTTTCTTCAAGGCTATATGGGTTAGCAAGCTTGCCGAAGCCGGACATTCTGTTTATTTCGGAAAACTCTCCGAAGGCATCAGTCCAGGCATCGTCGTGAAAGCCCATGTAAAACTCGTCTACTCCCGCTTCCACCATTTCCGCAATGCAAAGCCTGTTATTTAACGGAACAAGTATTTTATTCACTTTTTTGTTCTCCCGGTTTAAACATATCAAACGGCTCATAAACCATTCTGCAAGGTTTTTGAGCATTAACAGAAAAATCACTTACACTAAAGTACACTGCACGACCAAGTTTAAGATATTTGTCACCAAAGCTATTTTCATAATCAATACTTACGTGCGTGCAGGAAAATGCGCACGGCGAATTGGCACGGAACTTTTTTTCAATAGCAAAATCAATTCCGGCGAACTCGCAAATATTGCCGACTGTGGCAAAACAATAAGGATAATAAAACGCATAGTTCAGCGTTGAGCCACTTACATCAATAAAACGGTTGGTCAAATCGGCATCGTAGCAAAAAACATTATACTGAGACAAAACTGAAGATGTAAGCGTGTCAGTTGCAGGCACATGCGAAACATTGAAATATTCGTCATGACGCTGGTCACGGGTATCCTTGCAAAGCATTCTTCCTACGTTGATTTTTACGTCAAAATTTTTGCTGATATAGTCCAACATAGCGTAGTCATTTACGGATACTTCGTCAATTACAGCTTGGTACTGTTGCAAAAGCCGTGCAACAACTGACACTCCGTCCGACAAAACACTTTGGGAAAAAATCGGCACGCATAGCGTAATTTTCAGGTTGCAAAATGTTTCCGAATCGGTTAAAGCCACAACCTTTTTTACTGCCGATTCGGTAAACTTTACAAAATATCTGCCACAAAAGTTAGAACCGATATACAGCCTGTCAACATCAGTCAGCTCAGCCACTTTACATACATTGCCAATCAGTTTTTCGTTTTGCGAAACGTCATCACTAAAAACGTGTAACAGTTCACAAAAACTTATGGCGTTTGTGCATTGCATACTCACGTTATTTGCTTGACGGGTTGTATTCACTGTAGCCGTAAGAATTGTAGTAAGTTGAGCCGTAGCCATAGTCGTAGGTGGAGCCACTATCGTAGTAGCTATTGTAGTACGACGAGCCGTAAGAGCTGTAACGGTCGGTTGAACCGTAAGTGCTGTTGTAGTATGTTGTACCACCGTAGTCGTAGTAAGAAACACCGCCGTAGCTATCCATATAACCATACCCCGAACCGTACTTGGAGTTGTATGTACGAACATCGTTATACGTTTCGCCATAATTATAGTTGTAGTAAGTTGTTACCTCGGTATAGGTATACTCGGTGTAGCTGTAGCTGCTGTCGTCACTCATAATTTTTTCTCCTGTTTTATATTATTGAGTAAAATATCTACTTTTTTAACTGTTTCGTTAAGTTGTATTTGTTCTATGCATTTTGCGGGTGCAATTTTGCTTGACGTTGCCAGACAACGCAAATAAGTACTTGGCGAAAAGGAACAACCTTTGCAATCACAATCTTTCTTGATAAATAACGGTAAATGCTTACCGTTAATGTCATCAACAACATACGGATAAAAACGGTTTGATGCAACAGCCGAAGTAATTGCAAGTGCAGGGACCCCCAATGCAACCGCCATATGGATAGCGCTTGTATCGTTGCCTATCACAAACTTTGCACGTGAAAGCAAAAACTGCAATTCGTCAAGATTGGTTTTATCAACATAGGAATAAAAACGCACATTGCCATTATTAAAAAACTCAACCTGCGGAATATCTTCGTCTATACCGGCCAAAACGCAGGTGCAATCCGTCTTACCGCCAATATACTCCGCCAAAGCGTAGTAATTTGCAATGCTCCACTTTTTGAATGGTTCACTACCGCCAATAAACAATACATAGTAGTTTTCAGGCAGGTAAAGATGTACATCTTCAGGCAAAGCAGGCAATACCGGCAAACGGGAACAAAACTCCGTTGCACCAAGCGCTTGCAAAACAAGCTTGTTTTGTTGCAAAGACATTGCATCAAGCGGAATATCCAAAAACTCATCGTAAAGCGACTCGGCCCAAGCTTTGTCTTGCTCGCTGAAAATGCCTGTGTATGGAACACTGATTTTTTTGTTGGCAGTTACAAACGAAGTAAGCACTTCAGCCGTATAGTCACGTGAAAATGAAAGGTGTAACAACAGTTCGCAATCAAGAAAATGCGCCTTTTGGCGTGTTTTTTTGATATTCTTT
>JAZLJV010000030.1:0-5250 GCA_045618025.1 Clostridia bacterium | reverse complement strand
AAGGATTGCAAAAGCGCACCAAGCGTTATGCGTGGTGGCGGAAACGTTTCGCTTGCGCAACCTAACAGACCAAAGACCATAAAGGAAGCATCACTTATGGCAAAAGAATTATTTGGAAAATAGGAGAAAAAACAGATATGGTAACACTTACCAGTGCGGAAAGCGCACTTAAAACACTTTATCTCGGTGTTGTTGCCGACCAACTCAACACCGAAGTTAACCCTTTGTTTGCCAAGTTTGACAAAACTTCGGCGGACGTTTGGGGCAAGGAAATTCGCAAACTTGCACCTTTTGGCATAAACGGCGGTATAGGTGCAGGCACGGAAGACGGCAATTTGCCTACTCCTGCGCAAAACAACTATGCACAATTTGTGCTTACACTAAAAAATCTTTACGGTACAATTGAAATTTCCGATAAGGCAATGCGTGCCAGCGAAAACCAATCCGGCGCATTTGTAAACCTTTTGTATTCTGAAATGGAAGGGCTGATAAAGGCAAGCAAATTCAACTTTGGCAGAATGCTTTTCGGAGACGGCACCGGTGTGCTTGCAACGGCTTCTGCACAAAGCGGAAACGTTATTACCCTTAACAGCGTAAAGAACGTTATTGAAGGTATGATGGTGGACATTCTGGACAAAACCACCCATACTGCTATTGTATCGGCACGTCGCATTACCGCCGTTGACCGTGCAAACAAAACAATTACACTTGGCGGTGCAACCATTGCCGCATCAACCGTTGCCAGCGGTGACCAAATTTGCGTTCAGGGCAGTTACAACAACGAACTTACCGGCCTTGGTGCAATTTTCAGCAACAGCACCTACCTTTACGGTTTAACCCGTGCAAGCAACAAGTGGCTTACGCCGTACACGGCAACTTCAAGTACCATTACCGATTCGGTTATTCAGACGGCTATTGATACCATTGACGAAACTGCCGGTTCATACGCCGACTTTATTGTTTGCAGTAGCGGTGTAAAGCGTGCTTATCAAAACTACCTTATTTCTAACCGTACCAACGTAGACGTACTTAATTTGGAGGGCGGTTACAAAGCAATAAGTTACAACGGTATTCCTGTTGTAAGCGACCGTTTCTGCCCAAGCGGTACAATGTACATTCTTAACAGCAACGACTTCCACCTTCACCAACTTTGCGATTGGCGCTGGTTGGAAGGCGACGACGGACATATCATCAAACAAGTAGTAGGCAAACCTGTTTACACGGCAACACTTGTAAAATATGCAGACCTTATTTGCGACAGACCGATCGGTCAGGCAAAAATAAGCGGTATTACTGAAGCGTAGTTTACCTGAATCTTATCAGCGGGGAAGGTTTATTTGCGTTGCGTAGATGCGTTTTGCCATACAATAATACATTGGTTGTGGCACTTTGCGCAAATCTTTCCCTGCTTTTTAAGGTGAAAAATGCATAACGAATTAGTACTTATACAAAACGATTTGTTTGATATTGCCGACAGATTGAAAAGCATAAACAACGGTTACAAAGTGTATTTTAACAAAATAAAACAGCGTTACGAAGTGCACAACAGCTATCAGCACGGCGATACGCTGGCATTTGTTGTCCCTTTTGACCGACTTGACGCCCGCACAGTTTCCTACGCTTTGGAAACCCGTGTGGAAAATGCCGACAAAATATTTGAACAAACGGAAAAATATAACGACATTGTTGCAAAATCCGGTTACGGAAAACTTTCCGACAACCGGTAAAGGAGTTTTGATGAAAATAAAAGATATTGTTATGTCCGCAAGCAAAATGTGCAATGTTGAATTGCCGGACAGATACTTTTACGAAGACCTTTCCGGTGACGAAACGGGTGCAAAAACAGACACAACGGTAAAAAAGTTTGTTTCTTGTTGCAATTTGGTGCTGGATGAACTTGCCTGTGACTATGCACCTGTTTTGCGTCAAAAAACGTTGCAAAGCATAAACGGTTTTATGGCTGTTGAAGATGGCGAAAGCGTTGTAAGTTTGTCTGTGGGTGGCAAGGCGGTTTTCTTTCGTGAAACCAACGGCGGTGTAAATGTTCCCGACGGAAGTTACGTTGCCGTTGTATCGGTAAGACCGCCCAAGTCAGACTTTGACGATGATGTTGTGGTTGGCAGTACAAGACTTACCGACCGCATTGTTGCTTACGGAGTATCGGCGGAATACTGCTTATTGCAGGGTAACTATGCCGATGCTACACTTTGGGACAAGCGTTTTAAGGATGCGCTTGCATTGGCAAATGTAAAACACCGTGAAATAAAAATGCCCGCAAGAAGGTGGTGCTGATATGTTTTATCAAAAACGTCTGAACTGTCCCGAACACAAAAAAATGGTTAAAAAACTGTTATTTTGCAATAGTTTTACGGAAAAAGAGAATGACGGTAAAGGCTGTTTTTTTGCAAATGTAAACTGTGCGGATGGCTGTCTGACAAGCAAATACGGTTTTGAGCAGGCGTTTTCCGCTCTGCACGAAGTATCTGCGTTTTGCCCTGCCGACGACAAATTTTTGTATGCGAGCAACGGCAAACTGTACTGTCACAACTCCAACGGGACGGAAATATTGTACGCTCAAAGCGGTTTTACAAATAAAACACAGTTTTTGTCCTTTGTAGCTTGTAACAAAACTTTGGTAGCCATTGCCGGTGCCAATGCTTTGTATTTGTTTGGCAACGGCGGACTTGCGCAGGTGCTTTCACGCAGTGTGATATCTATGTGTATTGCCGGTGAAAGGCTTTTTGCACTGGATAAAGACGGCAGATTAAACTACACTTGCTGTTTTTCCGAAAGTGCTTTTACAACGCCACTTGCAAGGGTAAGCGGTACGCCGTCTTCTCAGGTATTTGCACAGTCGGCAGATAATGCCGGTTACATAAACTTTGCCGATAAACCGCAAAAGATAACGTCGCTCGGCAACAAAGTATATGTTGCGTGCGAGCACTCTGTTTACTGTGTTTCTCCCGATGCGGAAGGCATAGGCTTTGAATGCAAAGTTATTTTCAGTGGCAGGCTAAAACCGCTTACATTGGGAAGAATAAACGGCAAAATTTGTTTTGTCAGCGGTGATGCACTTGTTGTTGCAGAGGCACACGGCAGTGTTAAAAAAGTTCTTAAAAACGCTACACGTGTTGTCCAAAACGCACAATATGCCCTTCAGACAGACGACTATGTTCTGGTATCGGATGTGCATTTTGACGGCATTCTCGGCAAAAAATCAGGCGGTAGATTTGCCGTTATTGTTCACGACGATTTCTCTGTTGAAAGTGTGCTTGCAGATAACTATCTGCTAAGTGGCGGAAGTACTTTGTGCGCTTCTGACGGGACAACACCTTTCTTTTTGACGGACAGTGCAACAGCTGATTCTTTTTGGGTGGCAAAGTACGTTTTCAGTCAACCTGTAACTTTGCACGCAGTAGATGCATCGGCGGAACGTCCTTTCAATTTTGCCGTATACTGTGACGGTAATTACGTTGACTTTACCGAAAAATGCGGTAGCTTCCCGGTGAAACTGACCGGAAAGAATATTTACATTGTTTTGCACGGCAAGCTCAGTGTTAACAGCGTTGCTTTAACATTTTACCGTGGCGAAGGAGGTGAACTATGCTGACTCCCGAACAATATGCTTTTGGCGAAGAAAAATACGAAGCACTTAAAGTGGTGATGAATAATGTTGACGATAAATACAGTATGAGCTACCACGAACCTGTGCTTGATTTACCCTCCTCGCTAAACCTTACGCCACTTACTTTTACTCCACTGACCGATTTGCAGTTGCAAGAACTGGCGGAAACGCATGTAAATGCCTGGTACGCATCCGAAAACGAAAAAATACGTAAATGGTACGTAGACAAAGTATCCGCCAACGGCAAACAAATGCAAAATGCTCTTAAAAAGTACAATAAACAGGCAAACGAATACAACAGTCGTATGGTATCTGAAACGGCAAAAGCCAAGGTAAAAGTGCGCAATAACGGCATGGCCTCCTCCACCGTGTACGCAAACGTACTTACCAAAATAAGTGACGATTACGACACACTTATTGAAAGTGCCGAAACCGATTACAACAACACTGTTGTCAATTTGCAGGCAGAATTGAGTGATTTAAGCGAACAATTGGAACTCAGGCAGGATGCTCTGGACTCCGGCAGACCGTTCAAAATGTCATGTGACGGCAGACGGATCTCCTTCAGCATCACCAACAGATACGGTAGCGCCCACAAATGCATGATAACACTGACCCTACCGGAAGCGGGGACTTATATTGTCAAGGCCGACGGCAAGGAAATCGGCATAGTGGAGGTTTCAGGTCCGGGGCAGTCCGCAACGATCCGCTTCTCCTTGAAAAAGGGAAGGACAAGGATCCGTACCTGCCGCAGTATCTAGTTCTTGAAGAATCCTGTGATGGTCTCTGTCTTGTTCGGGTCGACTCCGTGAGGATGGTGGCCGAAACCGCCGCGGCACTCGACCGTGGCATTGCCCCCGGCAGCCTTGAAGCGTTCGATGGAACGTTCGCAGTTCAGTTTAGGGTTGACGGTCTGGTCCTGCCCTCCGTAAAGGAGCATGATGGGGATCCCGGCCCCGGCAATGCTTTCTGCCATATTTACAGGCATCCTCGGGTCGTTATCCCAGAGTCCGCCGGCAGGCTGGTCTGCAGCCCATGAGCCGACTCTCCCGGCATCATCTCCACCCCACTCCTGGAAATTGAGCAGAGGAACATCAAGATATATCCTGCGCACGTTCTGCGGATAGGCATTGGCATATCTGATAGAGAAGAAACCTCCCCAGCTCATACCCACAAGATTGGCCTGAGGATCGAAACCCAGTTTCCCGACAAGGAAATCCTGGAAATCGGCGAACAGTTTCAACCCGTCTTCATTCGCTTTGGTGTCAAATGCCTCGATGGTGACGTGATGCCAGCCTTCAGCAAGGAGGTCCAGAACTCCCGTGCGGTCTACGAAAGCCTCCGCCCACTGCATCGTCCAGGTCCACGGACGGGCACCTTTCAGCGCCTTCGAAGGCTTTGCAGGCTCCACAACCCACGCCGTATGGCCTTCGAATTCGAATTTGATCCTGTGATAGCCATACCATTCATCCTCAGACTGAATGGTGCATGTCTTTGCAATAGCCTCGTGCACATCGGACTTGCTGCGGGCAAGAAGGGGTGCAATGCAGAGAAGTGCCAATAAAGCGAGTGAAATACGTTTCATATCAGTTATTGAATCTTTTGTGATTTGAAAATAGTCTTCA
>JAZLJV010000029.1:0-3019 GCA_045618025.1 Clostridia bacterium | reverse complement strand
AAAAGCACTACGCAAAGACGTTTTGGCGAAGTGCTACGGCGGTGATATCACCCGCAAAAAGAAACTGCTGGAAAAGCAAAAAGAAGGCAAAAAACGTATGCGTCAGGTTGGTAGTGTAAGTGTGCCGAGCGAGGCGTTTATGTCTATTTTGAAGATTGACGACTAAATAACCTTTGCAAAATAACAGCCTGTACAAGTTGTAAAAATGCTGTGTGCAGGCTGATTTTTTGCGATTTCAGGCAATATTATGCTTGTTTTTGCCATTTTATATCATACTATTACACACATAGTATATCAGAATAGGAAATTTGAGTGAAAAATGAAAATTCAGACTTCAGGCATTTATGTTCACATTCCGTTTTGCAAGCAACGTTGCCATTATTGCGACTTTGTTTCTTTTGACGACTGCAAAAACGCCGATGAATACTTTTTGGCGCTTGCCAAGGAAATTGCCCTTACACCCGTGTCGGACAACACATCGGTGCAAACAGTCTTTTTGGGTGGTGGAACTCCTACCGTTGCAAGTACGCAAAACCTAAATATGCTTTTTTCCGCATTGCGTAAAAAGTTTAATTTTTCTTCGGTAACGGAAATAACTTGTGAAGCCAATCCGGAAAGTCTTTCGGCAGATAAACTTGATTGTCTGCAAGCCAACGGAGTCAACCGCCTTAGCATAGGTTTGCAAAGCACCAACGATAACACTTTGAAAACAATAGGGCGCATTCACACCTTCAATCAGTTTGAAAACGCACTCAATTTGGCGGTGCAAAAGGGCTTTGATAACATCAATGCCGATCTTATTGTCGGCCTGCCCGAGTCTTCCGAAAGTTTTCGTCGCTCGGTGCAACAGGCAAGCTGTTTGCCACTTTCGCATGTCAGCGTTTATGCGTTGGAAGTTCACCCCGGCACAAAACTTTTCAATTACCGCCGTATTAACGGTGATTGGACTACCGAAGACAGCACTGTAGACGACTACGACTATGCCTGTGAAACTTTGCAAAAACACGGTTTTTTGCGGTATGAAGTCTCAAATTTTGCCAAGTCCGGCAAACAGTGCAAACATAACCTCAACTATTGGCAGGCAGGCGGTTACTACGGTTTTGGCGTTTCAGCTCACGGCTTTGTTGACGGCGTTCGCTACAACAATACCGCATTTTTACAGCATTATTTTGATAAACTTGCCGGTGGCAAATTGCCAATAGAACACGCCCAGCCCCCTTATACCGTTTCGGAGGAAAAGTACGATTACGTAATGTTGGGGCTTCGCTTGGAAAACGGTGTAAACCTTGCCGAATACAAACGTCGTTTTTTCGCCGATTTTTTTGACGATTACCCTTCGGCAACGTCTTTGCTTGCGCAAGGTTTTTTGCAAATGCAAAACGACAATATCTTTGTTGCTCCAACAAAATTTTACGTTCTCAACAGTATTTTGGCCGAACTTTTATAACTTTTTTTGTTAAAAAATGCTTGTCTATAAATTTGTTTTATGATAAAATGCCCACGAATAACAAAACAGGAAGTAAAATATGAAACTGTCTCAATTACAATACTTTCAGACTGTGTGCCGTTGCGGTAGCATAACCAAAGCCGGAAAAGAACTTTTTGTGTCTCAGCCGGCAATTTCCTTTTGCATAAAGGAATTGGAAGACGAGTTTGGCGTCAAGCTTTTTCATCGTCGCCACAACCGTTTGCAACTGACGGTAGAGGGCTCTTACTTTTTGGATAAAGTCAACTTTATTTTGCAATCGGTAGAGTCGCTTTCCGTGCAAATGAAGGATATGGGCGCAAGTCGCAACCACGTAAAAATTGCTGTTCCCGCAATGATAAGTACCTTTCTTATGCCACCTCTGTTCAATTGTTACCGTGAAAATTTTCCCGATGTTGAAATGGAAATGCTGGAAACCGGTTCGTTGCAGGTGCGCAAACTTGTTGATGCCAACTCTGTTGACCTTGGCATAACAATTTTTGACTCCGACGTGGAGGAAAACTACAACGTTCTTCCCCTTGTAAAAACCGAATTGGTATTTTGCGTAAGCAAAAGCCATCCGCTTGCTTCCCGTACGCACATTTCCTTTAAGGAACTTGCCAACCAGCATATCATCACCTTCAAATCCGATAGCTACCAAAATATTTTTATAAAACGGGCCTTTTCCGAAGTGGGTGTAGAGCCTAAAATTACCATGTATTCATCACAACTTTACACCATAAAGCAGTTTTTGAACTTTGGTGACAGCGGTGCATTTTTGTACCGTCAGGTTGCGGAAATTGACGACGATCTTGTTTGTATTCCTCTGGATAATCCTATTGAACAACAAATTGTGCTCATCTGGAACAAAAAAGGCAACTTGTATTCCGACTCCGAAAACTTTATACGCTTTGTAAAACAGTACAAATGCAAAAAATAGTTTGCAAACAACATCAGTTTGCTAAGTAGCAACAAACTACCTAATCAATAGACGCAGTAAAACTTTTTATTGCGTCTTTTTTTGTACTTTTTGCTCGTGAGCATAATATTTTATTAAAATATATTATTTTTGGCGCAAATAGTCTTGATTATTCTCCAAAAAAATGCTACAATAAACCATTATGGAAAGATTAGAGCAAAAATCGCTTTTTGAGCAGGAAAAAACTTCAAATATTCCTCTTGCGGCACGTATGCGTCCAAACGTGCTTGCTGAGTTTATCGGGCAGTCGCACATCATTTATGACGGCAGTCTGCTTTGTCGTGCCATAAAGGCGGATAAGCTCGGCAGTTGCATTTTTTGGGGTGCGCCTGGCACAGGCAAAACCTCATTGGCAAACATAATTGCCAACACAACGGGCAGTCATTTTGAAATGCTAAACGCTGTTTCCAGTGGTGTGGCAGATGCCAAACGCATAATTGACGAAGCCACCAAACGTTTCAACTCGCTTGGTCAACGTACCTATTTGCTACTTGACGAGTGTCATCGTTGGAGCAAGGCTCAAAGTGACTGCATGCTTCCCGCTATTGAAAAGGGCGTAATAACTTTTATTGGTT
>JAZLJV010000028.1:0-4073 GCA_045618025.1 Clostridia bacterium | reverse complement strand
CAAATATGAAAAAAATTACAGCTCTTTTGATTATGGACGGTTACGGCCTTTCAGACAGCGAAAAAGGCAATGCCGTTGGCGTAAATTGTTCACCGTACGTAAACTATTTGCGACAAAATTACCCAACTACCGAACTCTCCGCCAGTGGCGAAGCGGTAGGCTTGCCAAGGGGACAAATGGGTAATAGTGAAGTTGGGCATCTTAATATTGGTGCAGGCAGGGTTATTTATCAGGACCTTTCACGCATAAGCAATTCCATCGGCAACGGAGTTTTTTACGACAATCCGGCACTTTTGAAGGCGGTAAAAAACGTGAAAAAACACGGAGGAAAGTTACACCTTTTGGGATTGCTTTCCGACGGCGGAGTACATAGCCACATTTCTCATTTGTTTGCTTTGTTAAATTTTGCGCAGAAAAACGGAGTAAAGGATGTTTTTGTTCATTGCTTTTTGGATGGCAGAGATACTGCACCTGACAGCGGTGTGAAGTATCTTAAGCAACTCCAGAACAAAATGGATTACTACGGGGTAGGCAAAATTGCCACAATTTGCGGGCGCTACTACGCTATGGACCGTGACAACAACTGGGAAAGAATACAAAAAGCTTACGAGGCGTTGACACTTGGCAAAGGCATCACTGCGGAAAATGCCGTTACGGCATTGCGACAAAGCTATGCCGACGGCGTTACGGACGAGTTTGTTTTGCCTACGGTAATTACGGAAAACGGTGCACCCGTTGCCACGGTAAACAACGGCGACAGTGTGGTTTTCTTCAATTTTCGTCCCGACCGTGCACGTCAGATTACACGTGCCTTTACGGAAAAATCTTTTGACGGTTTTTCACGCAAAAACAGCGAACGTAAGGTGCTTTTTGTAACGTTTACCAACTACGATACTACTTTTACCAATGTAAGTGTTGCTTTTAACAAACAGTTTTTTGAAAACACGTTGGGCGAATATCTTGCACAAAACGGCAAAACGCAACTACGTCTCGCCGAAACGGAAAAATACGCACACGTTACCTTCTTTTTTAACGGCGGAGTGGAACAACCTTGTGAAAACGAGACACGTATACTGATAAACTCTCCAAAAGTTGCCACTTATGACCTGCAACCGGAAATGAGCGCAAAAGCAGTGTGCGAACGTGCCGTTGCGGAAATAGCTAAGGAAAAATACGATGTACTTATTTTGAATTTTGCCAACTGTGATATGGTTGGGCATACAGGCAATTTTGATGCAACCTGCAAAGCTGTAAGAGTTGTTGATGATTGTGTAAGGGTGGTTGTGGAAGCTGTTCTGGCTCAAGGCGGAAACATTCTGCTTACCGCCGACCACGGCAATGCCGAACAAATGCTGGACAAAAACGGCGAACCTTTTACTGCACATACAACCAACAAAGTGCCGTTTGTGCTTGTAAGCAATGCTTATAAAAATGTCAAATTGCGCAGCAAAGGCGCCTTGTGCGATGTTGCACCTACCCTTTTGAAGGTAATTGGACTAAAAAAACCGCCTGAAATGACAGGCAAATCACTTATTACAAGTAAATAAACGTGTTTTTTGTTAAAATAGTTGTCTTTTTTGCGTTTGTGTGTTATACTACCTAACGCTGAATAAATGTGCTACTTATACTCAAATTATTTTTTGCACTAAACGGAGGTTAATATTTTGTTATTTTTATCATTTTTCGCTAATGGCGACTCAACGGCTTACGCAAGATTTATTATCAACATCGTACTTGCAGTGCTTATCCTTATCTGTGCAGGTTTTATCACCTTTGTCGTTATGAAGCAATCGGGCAACTCCGATGGTTTGCAGGCAATTCAGGGTGGTTCTTCCTCTTCCGATGACGAAAGCGAGTCTTTCTACGGTAAAAATTCCGGTATGAGAACGGAAACCAAACTTAAAAAATGGACGTACATTTGTTCTATCGTTCTTGCAGTTTGCTGTATTGCGTTCGTTATTTTAGGTTTTTAACAGCGTTTTTACCAAGGTGGCTTACGAGATTCGTCTGCCACCTTTTGTTTTGTCTTTTATTGCAAACAAGAGGACATTATGAAAGTTGTTGCTACAAACAAAAAAGCATTTCACGATTTTTTTATTGAGGAAACGTTGGAATGCGGAATAAACCTTATCGGGTGTGAGGTAAAATCCGTTCGTCAGGGAGAAGTAAACATGACGGACTCTTTTTGTCGTGTGGTAAACGGTCAACTTGTACTTTGCGGGTGCTTTATTAAAGCGTACGAAAAGGGTAGTTATGCCAATGTTGACAGCCGTCGTGAAAGAAGGTTGCTTGCACACACAAAGGAAACCATGCGTTTGTTAGGCAAGGTGAAGGAAAAAGGATTTTCCATTGTGCCTACAAAGTTTTATCTTGTGGATAGTCTTGTAAAGGTAGAAGTAGCCTTGGTGCGTGGCAAAAAGAACTACGACAAACGTGCAACGCTTATGCAAAAAGACGTTAAACGTGCTACAGAGCGTGCCATAAAAGACTACACGGAAAGGAAGTAACAAATGGCAATGGATTTTACTCGCACTGCGGTAATAGGCTGTGCCGGAAGCGGAAAAACAACGTTTTCTGTAAATTTGGGCAAAATTCTGCAACGTCAGGTAGTGCATCTTGATAGAGAACTGTGGAGTGACGGCTGGGTAATGAGGGATAATCGTGAGGAAATTCACGATAGCATTATTGCCGGCGAAAGTTGGATTGTTGACGGTATGTGGGGCAGTTTGCTTGCGCCACGCTTTGCCAGGGCAACATTGGTTATTTTTTTGGATTTTCCGACTTGGAAGTGCTTGTTAAGGGCGGAAAAACGGCGCAAACAATACAAAGGTATTCAACGCTTTGATATGGCTGAAGGTTGCATTGAAGGCAAAAAGGATAAAGAATTTTTGCATTGGATACGTCGTTATCGCAAAGTCACTCGCCCTAAGGTGTATGCTTTGCACCAAAAAAATCCATCGGTGCAGTTTGTTGTTTTGAAAAATACTCGTCAGGCACAACGTTTTTTGCAAGGCATTTCGTTAAAATAAAAATGCAGAAAAAATTGCAATTCGGTTAGTTGTGTAAATAACGGTAACATTTGTAAGCAATCGGTATTTTCCGGTTGCTTTTTTTGTTTTCAAATATGTTTTTGCGCGCGCATATATAATTTTGTTAATTTTCTAATATATATTTAATAAAATATATTGTTTTTTTGCTCCGAAAGTGTTATGATATGTTTGGAATTGAAGGGTTTCAGGTCTTTCATTTTCATTTCGTTGGCGTTTTTTGTCAACTTTGTAACAATTTTTGCAAAAATATTTAGGAGGAAAGCATGAAAAAATCAAAGTATTTAGTTATGTTGCTTTGTATTTTGCTTTGTTTGTGTTGTGTTATCGGTGCTTGTAAAACGCCGGAAGTACATATTCACAACTATGGCGAAGCAGTATACGAATGGACACAAGACGGTTACACATGGAAGTGTACTGCGTCTCGCACCTGCAAGTCAAATACAGCCCATGTGTCGGCTGAAACCGTAACTGCCACAAGTGAACAGATTAAAGATGCTACTTGTGACGAATCCGGTTTAATTGCCTACACCGCAACATTTACCAATTTGTTTTTTACCAAACAGGTAAAAATGGTTGATGTTGTTGCGTACGGACACTCGTTTAGCAACTGGGTTCACGTTGCAGGCACAGATACTCACCAAAGAGTGTGCTTCAATGATGAATCTCACGTAGAAACCAAAAACTGCAGTTATGTAAACGGCATTTGTACCGTTTGCGGTAACATTGTTGAACACGAACACATTTACGTTCCTGTGAATGAAGTTCCTGCAACTTGTACTGCAACGGGCACACAAGCACACTATGTATGCTCTGTATGCCAAAAGCTTTTCCTTGAACAGGGTGGTTCGGCAGTTTCGGAAGACGACCTTGTAATAGATAAGCTTGCCCACGTTTACACGCAACAAATACTTGATGCCAAGTATCTTAAGACGGCAGGCGATTGTTGTCACGAAGCAGTTTACTACAAGAGTTGTTCTTGTGGCGAAGCAAGCACTACGGAAACATTCCTCGGCACAAAAGATG
>JAZLJV010000027.1:0-4938 GCA_045618025.1 Clostridia bacterium | reverse complement strand
CAAATTGTTCGCAGAGCAGTTTGTGCCCTTGCCAGAGAAGTAGCGGTAAATTATGACAGTTCCGTTACGTTGACTTTGCGTTTTCCTACCGAAAACTATAGTACTATTTTAGACATAGTAACGCAAAACACCCTTGGAAAGGCAAAAACAAGGGAAATAAACCGGCTTTTATGCCCATTTGAAAAATTATGAGTAAAACAACAGTAAAAGGCAGTACGCTACTTGCGCCGTTACCTGCGGTGCTTGTTTCCTGCGGTGCCGAAAAGCACAACTTAATAACCATTGCGTGGACGGGCGTTGTTTCCAGTGATCCTCCACGAGTATATATCTCCGTTCGCAAAGAGCGTTATTCTTACGATATTATTGACAAAGGCGGAGATTTTGTAATAAACCTTGTAAGTGAAAATTTGCTTCCCGCTACCGACTGGTGCGGAATAAGAAGTGGCAGGGACGTTGACAAATTTGCCGAAATGGGGCTGACGGCTGAAAATGCTGAGTTTGTAACTTCGCCTATGGTAAAGGAGAGCCCGATCAACCTGGAATGCAAAGTATTGCAAAAAATTGCACACGGCTCACACGATATGTTTATTGCCGATGTTTTGGCCGTTCACGCCGATGACAGCGTAATGCAAGACGGGCGCATAGCCTTTGAAAAAGCTCATCTCGTAAACTACCAACACGGCGAATACTACGCCACAGGCAAACATCTTGGGCGGTTTGGCTTTGCCGTGCAAAAAGAGTTCATAAAAAGGTACGGCAAGGGAGTAAACGTAAACCTTGCTTCCGCCAAACTTACTAAACGCAAAAAGACGACTAAAAAGGGAAAATAAATTGCAATTACAATCACTAAATCAAGCACAAATAGACGCTGTTACCGCTCCGCTTGGGCCCATAATGGTACTTGCAGGCGCAGGAAGCGGAAAAACCCGTGTGCTAACCAACAGAATTCTTTATCTTGTGCAGGAATGCGGTGTTTCGCCGACGGAAATATTGGCAATAACTTTTACAAACAAAGCAGCGGACGAAATGAAAAAACGTCTGTTGGACTTTGAATGCAATGCAGAGTTTATGCAAATTTCCACCATACACTCCTTTTGCGCAAGAGTGTTACGTAACGAAGCCGACGTTTTGCAACGCACACAAAATTTTTCCATCTACAGTGAAGAAGATAAACACAGCTTGCTGAAAAAGGTGGTTAAGGAAAGCTTTGACGAAGCGGATGCTAAACTTGTTGATGCTTTTGGCGAAAGTATTTCCAACTTAAAAAACAATTTACCTGAGTATTCCTGTGAAAAGGCAGAAAGCATTTTGCAAGCCACCAACGAAAGTACACTTGCCGATGATGAACTGGACCATCTTTCCAACATGTCTGAAGAAACGGATAAAAAACGTCTGGCGGAGATAATTGCCGAGTACTCCAAGCGTATGTCGGCCAACAACGCACTGGATTTTGACGACCTTTTGTACTACGTTTTTCGTTTGTTTACGGAGTTCCCGACAATTTTGGATAAATACCGTGAACGCTACAAGTACATTTTGATTGACGAGTTTCAGGATGTCAACCGTGTGCAGTACAGCATTTTCAAAATGCTTGCGGAAAAATATCAAAATATATTTGTTGACGGTGATGATGACCAGAGTATTTACAGTTGGCGTGGTGCGGATGCCACCAATATGATAAAGTTTTCCAATAATTTCCCGACTGCGGTAATGTACAAACTGGAACAAAACTACCGTTCCACAAAAAAGATTTTGGAAGTTGCCAATAACGTTATATCGCAAAATACCGGCCGTTTTGAAAAGGTGCTTTGGACGGAAAACGAAGACGGTGTAAAACCGCAATTATTTTCCGCTTTTAGTGAAAATGACGAAGCTTGCTATGTTATTGAACAAATAAAAAGTCTTTGTGCTTACAACAAATACCGTTTCAGAGATTGCGCAATACTTATGCGTGTAAACGCACTTTCACGCAGTTTTGAACAAATGCTTAACTCTTGCCGTATTCCCTACAAGGTTTTCGGCGGTTTCAAGTTTTTTGAACGTAAGGAAATTCGTGATGTACTTGCCTATATGCGTTTGGTAGATAATCCGTTTGATAACGAAGCCTGCCTGCGTGCAGTAAATGTTCCTCGTCGCCGTGGTATTGGCGATACAACACTTAACAAGCTCACGGAATTTTCCGCGGAACAGGGTATAGCAATAATAGATTTGCTTTCCGACGAACGCAATTTGGAGTGCTTCAACAAAGGTATTCGTGCAAAACTTAAAAGTTTTTACGATGACTACGACGGTTTTTTCAAATTGTCTTTGAAGGTAAACGTTGCCGAGTTTGCGCATAGGCTTATTGCCGATTTGCAGTTTCGTGAGGCTTATATAGAGATGGACGAAGAGGAACGTGCCATAAACGTTGACCAATTGGAAGAAATGATTGTTGAGTTTAACAAACAGTATCCTCGGGCACGCCTTTCCGACTATCTGCAGACGGTAAGTCTGGTAAGTGATACCGACGTGGCTGACGACAGTGACTATGTAACAATTTCAACAATTCACGCCGCAAAGGGATTGGAGTTCAGAGCGGTATTTGTAGTGGGATTGGAAGAAGGCATTTTTCCGAGTTCCCGTTCTACCTACGACAGACGTGATATGCAGGAAGAACGTCGTCTTATGTATGTTGCCGTTACCCGTGCTGAACGCCGTTTGTATCTTACCCGTGCGCAAAGCCGTTTTATGTACGGAGAGCGCCGTCAGGCAATGGCAAGCAAGTACTATCGTGAAGTGGAAAAGATGCTTGCCCCAAAGGCGGTGCCACTTACGGAAAGCCAAATGGCAAACAACGACATTTTGGACAGAGCAATAAAAAATCAGACTTCACAGCCTGTTGTAAATCCCGCTAAAAGCAAGGCGGAAGTTTCTGCGTACAAGGTAGGGCAAATAGTAAACCACGCAAGTTTCGGTCAAGGCATAATTTTGCGTATTGACGGCGACATTGCGGAGGTGGTTTTTGACAAAGCAGGTAAAAAGGGGCTTAACGTTCGTTTTGCACCTTTAACGATAGTAAAATAGGAGTGTAGCGCACTATGACAATGCGTGAAATGGTTGACCAACTAAATAGATGGGCGTACGAATACTACGTTTTGGATAATCCGTCCGTTTCCGACCAGACTTACGATGCACTTTACGACCGTTTGGTTCTTTTGGAAAAGCAAACGGGAACATCTTTGTCGGATAGCCCTACGCACCGTGTAGGGGGTGAACCGCTTAAAGGGTTTACTCAGCACAAACATCTTAAGCGTTTGTATTCGCTTGATAAGGTGCAAAGTTTTGGCGAGCTGAAAGATTGGGTGGAAAAAATACAAAAGCAACTTGGCGACGTTGAGTTTACCGTAGAACTAAAATACGACGGTCTTACCATAAACGTTACCTACGTTGACGGCGTGTTTACCAACGCATCTACCCGTGGTAACGGAATAACGGGAGAAGACGTAACGGAACAAGTGCGGACAATTCGCACCGTACCGCTTGCCGTAAAGCACAAAGGCACTTTTGAAGTGCAGGGCGAAGGCATAATGCACCTTTCCGCTTTGGAGAACTTTAACAAAAAGCACCCGAACGAACAACTAAAAAGTGCACGTAACGCAGCGGCAGGTGCAATAAGAAACCTTGATCCAAACGCCACCGCACAGCGCAAACTTGACGTGGTATTTTACAGTACCGGTCTTGCGGACGGTATGGAAAACGTGCAATCTCAGACGGATTTGGTAAACTTTTTGAAAAACAACGGTATGCTTACCAATAATGTGTTTGAAAAGGCTAAAAACTTTGAAGAGATAAAAGCAGTTATTGAACGCATAGGCAAAGAACGCCCGACATACGACTTTTTGATTGACGGCGTTGTAATAAAGGTAAACGACTACGCACTTCGTGAAGAGCTCGGCTACACCGATAAGTTCCCTAAGTGGGCGGTGGCGTACAAGTTTGATGCCGAACAAGTTGTTACAACGTTGGAAAGCGTGGAGTGGCAACTTGGCAGAACGGGTAAACTTACGCCTATCGGTAATCTTAAGCCAATTGAGTTGTGCGGTGCAACAATAAAGCGTGCGACTCTTAACAACTACGGCGATATAACCCGTAAGCACCTCAGAACAAATGCGGAAGTGTTTGTAAGGCGCAGTAATGACGTTATTCCGGAAGTACTTGGGATAGCCGGAGAGGAGGGCGGTAATCAAATTGTTAAACCGACCGTTTGCCCCGTTTGCGGTAGTGAGCTGGTAGAAGACGGCGCAAACCTTTACTGTCCTAACGCCAAAGGGTGCCGTCCGCAAATTGTGGCACGCATTGTGCATTATTGCTCTCGTCCGGCATGTGATATTGACGGTATAAGCGACAAAACGGTAGAACAGTTTGTTGACTGCTTGCAGGTGCACTCTGTTGCCGATTTGTACGACCTGACGGAAAACGATTTGTTTTCGCTGGAAGGTTTTAAGGATAAAAAAGTTAGCAATGTGCTTTCTGCTTTGGAGAACAGCAAAAACGTACCGTTGGCAAACTTTATTTACGCTTTGGGGCTGGATAATGTTGGAACCGTCACGGCAAAGGACCTTGCGGAAAAGTACAAAAATATTGAAAATCTTTCCGTTGCAACTGCGGAAGACCTTATGCAAATTGACGGCATAGGCGACGTGGTTGCTGAAGGTATAACGGAGTTTTTCCAAATGCCTGCCAACTTGGAAATTATCGCACGGCTAAAAGAAGTCGGCATAAATCCGGAATACGTTTCCGAGCAAAAACAAGGCGTATTTACCGGTAAAAAAGTAGTGCTTACGGGCAGTTTGAATAACTACACTCGCAGTCAGGCATCGGAGTTGATTGAACAGCGTGGCGGAGAGATAGCTTCAACAGTAAGCAAATCCGTTAACCTTGTTGTGGTTGGAACCGACG
>JAZLJV010000026.1:0-7095 GCA_045618025.1 Clostridia bacterium | reverse complement strand
AAAGTGCAGTTATTGTCATATTTTCCGCAGGCATTACGGTAGGAACGGACCTGTTCCAACACTCAAACGTGCAACCTGCTTTTGTTGGGTTGCTCGGCACCGTAACGGCATCACCGAAAAATCCGGAAACAGATTGTACTGCACTGCCACCGTTACTGTTAAAAGTAATTGTGTAAACGTTCTTTTGCCAAACGGCATATAACGTTGCGGAGTACCCTGATGCAGGGCGGTTAAACTCAGCCTTGTCGGCATAAACTACCGAACCGGTCTTTTCCTCTGCCCAGCCTTGGAATGAATACCCTTCACGTGTATAACAATTTGCCGTCAGCGTTGTTTGGTCGCCTTCAAAGCAAATTGGTTGCATAGTACCTATACCGCCGTTGGCATTAAAGTCTATATCAAAAAACATTGTACGGTCTTCCCAAACGGCATACAAAGTAACGTCGGCATTGTTAAACGTGTATTTGCCACGGTCATTGAATTGAACCGTACCGTCAGCGGAAAGTCCCCAACCTTTAAATGCGTAGCCACTACGTATAAAGGTGTTTTTAGGCAATGTTACCATTTGTCCTTTGGTAAAGGTAACAGCGGACATTGTTCCACTGCCACCGTTTGCATCAAACGTTATGATATGTGAAGAAGACGGATTGATAATATCCGTTATAGATAAATCACATGCAACAAGTGTTAAAGCACAAAACAGACAAATAACACAAGTAAGTAACAATAGTTTACGTTTCATAAGTATCTCCTCTTACAAGCATACTTTCACTTGTATCTTTTGTTTATTATACAACAACTATATTACATTGTAAATGTTTTATGATATTTTTTACACAATTTATACATAAAAAAGCCACCGCACAAAGCAGTGGCTTTTGATATGCAAATGTTATCAGACAGGTTTTACTGTTGAACTTGCAATTGGACGGAGTACGGCAAATGCCTTGTACGCCGTAAGCGTTTGCAAGTAAGTTGCAAAAGTTTTGTTTAGTGGCAGACTTACCTTTGCAAAGTGTCCGTCAGCGGTTAAGCCGTAGACAGTGCTTGACGATGCCACCAAAAAGGCTTTGTAATCGGTACCGTTGTTGATATCGGTATTCCAACCGCTACGTGTAACGATAATATCACCGATTTCCAGATACGAAGTCTTTACCAATCTTGCACGATAGTTGTATTTTTTGTAATCGGCCTCGTCACCCTTAAGCACCGAGTTGTATTCGGCAGTTGCAACGCTGAACCCGCCGTACAGTCCTTTTACAAGATAGTTGTAAATTTTGGAAGTAGTTGCCGGTTTGAAAGCCGTACCGTTAAACACGTATTGCAATACCGATTCAACATCGGTGTAGTCGTCCGTTTCCGCAAGAATATTCATACCAAGTTGTGCGTAAACATCCTTTATTGCAGGAATTGCATCGCTGTACGTTTTGCTACTTACGGCATTTACCGCAGTTGCAAGTTGACTTTCGGTAATTTTGCGTGAAGCAACACTGTGTTGTGTAGAGTTGGTAAGCAAACCGTTTACCGTTGTGTTGTTGTCGTTGATGAGTGTGCCAACTTTTGCATTGTCGTTAACTTTTAGCGTATAGGAAAGGGTTTTGCTTGAGGAAGCATCCAAACTTGTATATTGCCAGTAAATGGAGTTGGTTGCACTGTTGTAAACACCACCTTCCGTTGCACTTACAAAGGTTGTATTTGCAGGAAGTTTTTCTACAATATTGATAATACCTTGTGCATTTTTGCCGAGGTTCTGAACTTTTAATGTGTAGGTAAGTTGGTCTCCTGCAAGTACACTGGTTGCAAAGCCTCTATTGCAACTCTTTTCAAAGGTAAGTCCGTCGTAAACGTAACGTGTAAGTGCCTTGTAGGTTATTTCCTTATCTTTGAAACGTCCGTTGGTAGCGTTTGTCGGGCGGAAGAATCCGAAGCCGGTCATATCGCTTGCAAACAAGTAGCGGTTACCCGTACCGGATTTAGCAGGGTCGGTACTCTTTGGAGTTGCAGTTGTGGTAAAGATGATATCCCAACTGTCAATCATTACGGTGCCCAGTTTATTTTCGTCTGTTGTGCCCTTTTCCACTGAGGTTGCAGGGTCAACCGAGCCTGCAGATGTTGAAAGGTTTGCGGAACCTGTACTGTGAATGAACTTACCGTCACCGATGTACAGCATTATGTGTCCGCCTGTACCGTGGTAGTAGTTGTAAATATCGCCCGGTTGCAAAGTTGCCTTTATTTCGGCAATCATTGACTGTTGCGTTTTACTGTCGGTTACGTTCTTTGGATTTTTAACGTAGAATAACAGTTCGTAATCAGCACCTTTTTGGGTAATTTCCGCCAATGACGAATCTATTCTTGACGTATTTATAGGAGTACCGGCGGAAAGCAAGTTTTCACCGAAACAGTAGTAATAAACAGAGTTTACAAAGCTACTGCAGTCAAGGTAAAGTGCTTTTTCAGCCGTTGCATCTTCCGGAAGAGGGTTAAAGTTACGGCGTGTGTTGTACTGGTCGTAGTAGCCCTGAACGTTTCCGGTGCTTGATTGATTGTAAAATGCATAGGCAACACTTCTTATCACTTCAGGAATATGTTTCAACGCTTCCTGATATTTTGATGCATTTGCTATGTCGTATTCCGCCTGAATAAGTACCGGATACGTGGTAACTTGCGAACGTGCATTAAGTGACGGCAATTTGTTGTAAATTGTACGTGCCTTTGCAACAAGTGTGGCATCAGGAGAATCCGGATCTATCTTGGCAATAGCATCAATACACTCTTTTACAAAATCTTGTTCGCCCCTTTCACGCCAGATTGCGTACAACGTTTTTGAACCGCTTACGGTTATTGTTGCACCGTCGGCGTATTCAATTTCACCACTGTTTTTGGTAGACCAACCTGCAAACACGTAGTCTCCACGAGTAAACGTGCAAGGCATAAGCGCAAAGGAAATGCCCGTTGATACGTTTTGCTTGGACATTGTACCACTGCCACCGTTGGCGTTAAAGGTAATTGTTGCACTGCTTACCGTGTAAACGGCATCCATTGACGGAATTGTGCAAATATAGGTAGTGTTGCCGGTAGATACAATGTAAGCGTAAATAACCGACTGAGCAAACGCCGTAGGAGTTTCACCTGCATTGAACTTGGCAAGTGAGCCGTACTTGGTGTTGTACCAACTGTACGTGCCGTTTTCCTTTAAGCCGGCAACGTAACAACAGTAGTACTTGCTGTTGTAAGATTGTATTTTGTCCCCTTTTGCATACATACGCAGGTAGTTACCTTCCGCAGTTGAGTTGGAGGTTGATGCACCCGGCGTTACAATTTTTATCAATTGTCCCATATGTTTGGAAAAATCAGGTGCAAAGTTTGTAAAGTCATCGGGGGTTTCCAACGTGACCGCTGTTTGATACTTACCGTAGTCAATGTTCACCGTGCCTTGTTCCTTAGTTACAAGACCTTCCTTACCTCTTGCATCTACCGCACTGCTTGCCCAAGTGCCGGTAACGGTAATTCTATCGCCTATTTTTACCGATAAAGAACCTAGACTAAGCGTTGCACTTGCCGTATCGTAGGTGCAATTTGCCATCTTAAATCTTACAAGAACCGTCTGAGTGGTTTCTTCATCCATCAAAACAACCAAACGGTAGTCCGATTCGTTGCGTGAAAGGCACACTACCGCACCGGTAATGCGTGTTTCTTCCGCATTGTTGTAATTGCCGGCAATGTACTTGCTAACCGTCAGTCTGGCAACAACCCACTTAGCCGTAAAGGTAAGGTTTTGTGCAGGCATTGTTGACGGAACGGTTTCCGTCCAGCCGTCAAAATCGTAACCGTCATAAACCGGCGTAGGCAAAACAAGTTGTTCGCCGTATTTTACCGTAAACGGAGCAATTGCATTTCCGCCGTTGGCATTGATGGTAACGGTAAATGCCTTGGCTTCCCACTGTGCAGTAAGTGTAATATCCTGCGCAGGCATTGTTGCAGGCAAAGTCTTATCCCAACCTGCAAACACGTAGTTTTCCTTTACCGGTGTCGGTAAAGTAGGTATTGTTGCGCCGTAAGTTACTTGCATAGAGGAAAGTGTGTTACCGCCGTTGGTATCAAAAGTAATACGGTACGAGTTTACCTTCCATTTGGCGTTGATTGTAACATTGTTTGCCGGCATAACAGACGGAATTGCCTTATCCCAACCGTCAAACGTGTAACCTTCTTTGGTAGGGTTTGCCGGTACGGTAACAGGCTCGCCTGCTTCAAGATAGCTCGCAGAAATTGTACTGCCACCTGCCGTATTGAACGTAAGAACATACTTGCTGTTAACAACCCATTTTGCACTTACGGTAATATTGGTTGCCGGCATAGTTGCAGGAAGATTTTCCCAACCGTTGAACGTATAACCTGTTTTTGTAGGTACTTCCGTAGGAGGAGTGACCGTTGCACCGCATTCTAACGTGATAGACGGCACACTGCTACCACCCTTGGTATCAAAGGTGATGGTGAACATATTGTTTTCCCAACATGCGTACAACGTTTGGTTGGAATCACCGAATGTGTACGTTTCGCCATCGGCATAATAAGCATCTTCATTTTGCATAAGTGCCCATCCTGCAAAAACGTAGCCCTGACGGCTAAATGTACAAGCAGGCAAAGTAATTTGTTCGCCTGATTTTGCCGATACGGTTTGCATGGTACCTGTACCGCCGTTGGCATCAAATATCAGCTTGTACTTCATTTCTTTCCATTGTGGTTTTTCAATGTCGGGTATTTCAATATCAATCAATGAACAAGCTGAAAGTATTGCAATACTAAGCATAAAAACACACAACAACAATAGTAATCTGCGTTTCATAATTTCATCTCCTATTGTTCGCAAAACATCTCAATTGCGAATATTTTGTATTATTATAACTCAAAATATGTAAAAAGTAAATATGTATTGTAATTTTTTATGCTTTTTATATGACAAAATTAGTATTTTTAGCTCTCACTGCAATAAAAAACAGCTGTTTTTTAACAGCTGAAATACAAAAAAATCAAAAAAAATAAAGGTTTACTGCAACTACAAAACAAGTTCGTAAAGGTAAAATGACGGAATATCTTCAAAACCACGATTAAGCCCACTTTCGCCACGCAAAACAAAACCGTGTTTAAGGTACAAACGACAGGCAGGTGTATTTGTGGGTACAACATCCAAACGTACCGAACAACAACCATGTTGTCGGGCATAGCTGATGGCATAACGCACCATTTGCGAAGCGATGCCACGTTGTGCATAGTTGTAATGTGTTGCCAAAGTGTGAATGGTAAGGTACTTGCCCTTTGTCTGCCAACAGTTTTCCGTAAGATATTCGCCGATTACGTCAAAATGCATAACAAATGCACCTACTACACGGTCACCGTCAAAACAAGCGTATTGCACACCGTTATTTACACAAGTGGTAACACTTTCAGCAGATGGGTACACCTTGTAAGTCCACTTAGGATAATTGACCGTTTGAGTTAAGTGCAGAGTTACGCTGTCGTAAAACTCCGTCACGGTGGAAATATCGTTTTTTGTACAAAGTTTTATTGTCATTTTGTTTCCCCTTACATTTGCATTGTAAAACACAATGCAATTTATGTCAATTATTTAACATTAACACGGCAAGATAGAACAAAAAAACGTTTTTTGACAAAAAGCGCTGTCAAATACTATAAAAACCGTGTAAATACCTATAAAAACGGCAACAATATCAACACTATGCAAAACTATTTTTTAAGTAATGCCAAATGGCTGGCAAAACAGGAAGACTTCCGTTATTTGCTTGGTGCACCAACCACACCGAAACAACTTGAATTGCAACTAAAAGACCTTGCTTCACACGTTTTTGACGGTTACGCAAAACCCGATGTGCTTACCACCGAGTTTTGTCTTAACAAAATTGCACTACACTCACCTGCAACACAGTGCGAAAAAATTGCACGTGAATATTTTGCAAAAACGTGGGAAAGGTTTGTGGAACTTAAGCAACGTTTTGCCGGACTTAAATGTAGCATTCCCTCAAACGCCAACGGCACAAGGCTTATGCAAATTGCAAATATGGTACAAAAATGCTCACACGGTTGTGCAAATACACAACAAACCGCATCTTTGATAAACGACATTTTTATGCTTGCACAGCAAGAGAAAAACTTTTTGGAAAATGCTTTGGAGTTGGCAAAAATCAACTACTACTGTGCTTCGGTATTTTATTTGTGGGAAAACGGTACCGGTGCGGAAAAACGGCTGGCAACTTTGCTGAATAAAAACCTTTTGGAGTGGGAAACGGTGCCGAATGTTGTATACATGCAAACGCAACTTGAGGGTGCAACGCATGTTGTAAACTGCTTGGGCGAAAGCGCTTTTGCGCTAAACAACGCACCTACACATGTAAGGCAATCACTTGCTGTTTATGCCTGCAAACGCAACGTTTTTGACACTTTTTGTGCACACGTGTTCGGAAATCGCACGGCTCGGTTTTGCTCTTCAACAAGACAAATAGGCATAACTATGCAGTATTTTGCGCTTAACGACAGCTATTTTCGCAAAATTGCCTTTACCAACAAAGGCAAAACTAAAACGTTTACGTTTGAAATTCCTTTTGAATACAGCGGAAACGGCAAAGTAGAATATTTTGAAACCAACAACAGCGTTTGTATGGGAATAAACGGTGCAACAAGCTACTTCGTTGCGCTTGCAGTTCTGTACAAAAACAGTCTTATTGAACTTTCATTTGACGGCAGAAGCGTTGTTTTTGATTACACAGTGGGCGAAAACGAAACGTTTTTGTTTGATATTGTTACGCTTAGCGGAGAAAATATGCCCTGCCTTGCGGACAGAATTGCACGTTTGGAAAGCTTTGGCGCAACAGCTTGCCCATATTTGTATGACAAAAAATCCGAAAGTACACAAAGTGGCTACAAACTGCAACTTTCACCGTGTAGCAATTTATTCAAAAACAACGATACGTGTTGCCATAATATGTTCAATTTTACAAATCAGGTAGAGGGTGAAAGCGTTTCACTGCTGGTTGATGGGCAAGGCAAGTCGGCTACTTTGGTTAACGGTTTTGCCTTTGGAAT
>JAZLJV010000025.1:0-2000 GCA_045618025.1 Clostridia bacterium | reverse complement strand
CGCCTTCGTAATGTCCGCACAAAAACAACAGGTTTTCCCGTTGTGACAGTTGTTTCACAACGCTTTGAGTAAGCACTCTGCCTCTTGGCGACATATAAATACGCAATGCTTTGTGCTCCGGATCAACAGCGTTAACGCAACTGTGTATAGGCTGAGGCATCATTACCATTCCTGCGCCACCGCCAAACGGTGTGTCGTCGCAACTTTTGTGTTTATCTTCCGAATAGTCCCTTATGTTATGCACGTTTAACTCGTACAGCCCTTTTTGTCTGGCTTTGCCTGTAAGTGAAGCATCCAAAGCGGTAAACATCTCCGGAAAAAGCGTCAGAACATCAATTTTCATCATAGCACACCACCTCAGCAAATCGCTTGGCTTTTAGCTCAACTGTTTTTGTTAAAACATTTACGGAAATTACCAAGTCCTTCAAAAACGGAAAAGAAAACGATTTTTCGGCATTTTTACAGCAAAAAACATCGGCAGTGCCGTATTGCAACACTTCAACAATTGTGCCGATTATCTCTCCACTATCAAGTACTATTTTTGAACCGACCACATCTTCAACAAAATAACTGTCCTTTTTTATTGTCAAAGCTTCTCTTTCAGCGTACACTTCGGCATTACGAAGCTCTTCGGCGGTATTTCTGTCGTTTATGCCCACTAACAGAACATAACAAAACTCGCCGTCCGTACGCAAAGTTTTCACTTTGTAAGCAATATTGCCGATTTCCAGCTCGGTTACGTGTTTTAGTTGTTGCGATTCACCGGAATAACAGCCTATTTTTACTTCGCCTTTTATTCCCTGTGCTTTAAGCACTTTTCCTACTGCAATCATTATTTTCTTCCTTGCATAATTAAAAAGCCGCATAACAGCGGCAGTTTAATTTAGTCTTCAATCTCAATGTTGTATCTTTTGCCTTCTTTGATGCCGACAGCCTTGGCAAGCGTACGTATTGACATGGCAATTTTGCCTTGTTTACCTATTACTTTGCCTATGTCGTTTTCAGCAACTTTTATGGTAACGGTTTCAGTGCCGTCACTTACTGTAGAAGTTACCGAAATTGCATCTTTGTCATCAACAAGTTGTTCAACAATGTATTTGACAAGTTCAACCATAGTTACCACCCTTATTTGCCTGCTTTAGGTGCAATAACGTTGGTTCTTACAAGCAATGTTTTAACGGTTTCGGTTGGTTGAACACCGTTAGCAATCCATTTCTTAGCCTTGTCTGTATCAAGATTAAGTTCTTCGGTAAGTGGATTGTACGTACCAACAAGGTCAACATATTGTCCGTCTCTTGCCTTGTGAGAGTCAATAACAACTACACGGTAATACGGGCTTTTTTTGTCGCCAAGTCTTGTAAGTCTCATTTTTACTGCCATTTTTTAGTTCCTCCGTAGAATAAATATTATTTTAATTTGTATTGTACAGCTGTTTTGCTGTTTGTACCGTTGTTAAAAAGGCAAACGTTTGCTTTTGCCAAAGCGTTTCATCATATCACGGGTTTGTTCGTACTGTTTTATCAGGCGGTTAACCTCCTGAACGGACGTTCCGCTACCTTGGGCAATACGTTTACGGCGTGAATAATCCAATATTTTAGGATTGGTACGCTCTTTTTTTGTCATAGAATTGATAATTGCTTTGTTACGCACCAAAACGCTTTCGTCAATTTGTTTATCGGCAAGATTAAGCTTGGATGCTCCGGGAATCATACCGACAATATCGTTGAGATTGCCCATTTTGGAAAGTTGTTCGTACTGTTGCAAAAAATCGTTAAGGTCAAAAGAGGCTTGTTTTATTTTCTTGGCAAGCTTTGTAGCTTCTTCTTCGTCAAAAGCCGTCTGGGCTTTTTCAATAAGAGTCAGCACATCGCCCATTCCAAGGATACGGCTAGCCATACGATCAGGGTAAAACTGTTCAAGATCAGAAAGCTTTTCTCCCATACCTACAAAGAGAATCGGCTTTCCGGTAACTGCCTTAACTGATAAAGCAGCTCCACCTC
>JAZLJV010000024.1:0-16216 GCA_045618025.1 Clostridia bacterium | reverse complement strand
CGCAGGCACAGCAGAGCAAATTGCCACACGTACAACACAAATAAAACATTTACTGGAGGAAACCACCAGCGACTACGACAAGGAAAAACTGCAGGAACGTCTTGCCAAACTTGCCGGCGGTGTTGCCGTTATTAACGTTGGCGCAGCTACTGAAGTGGAAATGAAGGAACGCAAACTTCGCATTGAAGATGCCCTTAACGCTACACGTGCGGCAACTGTTGAAGGAATTGTTGCAGGGGGCGGAGTTGCACTGCTTTCCGCCTGCGAAAACGTAGATAAACTTATTGCTACACTTAGCGGAGACGAAAAAACCGGTGCGGAAATTGTAAGACGTGCATTGGAAGCACCCGTAAGACAAATCGCCGAAAACGCAGGAGCGGACGGTAAAAAGGTTGTTGCCAATATTTTGGCGAAAAAACAACTTAACTACGGTTACGACGCACTTACGGAAACATACGGCAATATGATTGAAAAAGGCATTTTAGATCCGACCAAAGTTACACGTTCGGCTTTGCAAAACGCCGCAAGCGTTGCAGGCACACTGCTTACAACCGAAAGCGTTGTGGTAGATATTCCTGAAAAGGAACCTCCGGTGACAGCACCACAAGGAGATATGTATTAAAAAAGACCGCTTAGCGGTCTTTTTTAATTATGAATGATGAAGAATGAATGTTGAATGATGAATGATAAATTTTGGAACATACATAGCTTGGCATAAGCAAAACTTTACAACGTTTTTATTGTGTTGAATATTCTAATGCATAATTCATCATTTTTCTAAAACAGGTACAAAACGTAGCCGAGAATAACGCCGAACAGGTACATAAGTGCCACCACGCCAAGGTTACGCTTTAAGTGTGATTTATCTCTTGCAAGCACTGCAAGGGCAATTCCGCTGTTAGCTGTAAGGCCGGAAAGCAAAGCTCCGAAAGATATGATGCCTTCTGTATACATACCGGTAAGTACAACCGACGAACTGCAATTGGGAATAAGCCCTATAAGGGCAGTAAACAGCGGTTGCAAATAGTTTATTTTTGCGGAAAACTCTACAATTTCGTTACCGAGAACATCTTCCGACATCAAAATGCCGAAAGCAAGTGTAACAAGAAAAATGTAGCCGATAATTTTTAGCGTGTGAAAAAGCGGATGGCGAACAAAATGCCAGAAACCGTGCGAGCAGTGTTCGTGTTGCAATTCGTGGTGGCAACAACCCTCTTCATCAAGAGTGTAACCGTCAGCGAGCTTGGTTTTATCCAGCAAATTTATGACGTAACCGCAAATTACCGCATAAACAATTTTTAAAAGAATCACCTTCCACACTACGCCCACCGTTTGAGAATTGGCGAGCAAAAGTGGCAAGGCTTCGTCACTGGTGGCAATTAAAAATGCAATAAGCGTGCCAAGTTTTATATAGTTTTGCACATACAAATTGCTTGCCATAACAGAGAACCCGCACTGCGGTACAATGCCTACTGCACCTGCTACAAGCGGTGCGCATTTGCCGTTAAGCAATTTTATGGTTTTTGCCTTGGCCTTTTCGCTTTCTTCAAGATATTCAATTAAAAGGTAAATTGCCAACAAAAACGGCAACATTTTTGCGCAATCAACAAGCGCATCAAGTACAATTTCCCACATAATTTTATACTGCTTTTGCACTGATTTGGTCAACACGTATATAAAAATCAGCGCATTTTACTATATTTTAACCGTTTGTTATTTTGTCACGTTAAGTCCAAGGTCCGAGCACAAATCTTCCAGCGATTCGTCGGTGGAAACAAGTTCCTTGAGATCTATGGTTGCTCCGGAAACGTCCTGCAGTTTTTCTATCGGATTAAAATGCGTATTCATTGTTTTTTCCGAAGGCTTAAGGTCGGTTTTACGACAGGAAACGGATTGTTCCGCACGGTCTTTTTCAGCAGATTGCTCACCGGCAAGACTGCCGCCACTACACTGCTCAACATTGTTAACAGAGGCAAATGCAGGTTGTGCAACGGTATTTTCGTCACCTTGGTAGTTAGCAATAAGTTTGCCTATTTTTTCCTCCAGCAGGCGAAGCTGTGACACCTCTTCGGGAGACAGCGTTGCTACAAGTGTTTCCGCATAGGTATGCCATGCCGCATAAAATATTCTGGCACGTGAAAGCACCAATTCACTGTAGCGTGTAGCATCGTTTTTTAGTTCCTGAGCAAGTTTTTGAGATTCCACAAGTGATTTACTTATGGCTTTTTCCTCCGTTTCAAACTGTTTCAGCCGTTCGGAAAGATGTGCATTTTGCTCAAGAAGTTCGGCAATGCGTTCACGTTGTTCCGCCTGCAGTTTGGTGCTTTGCTCGTTTTGTTGCTTAATGTATTGGTCAACTTGTGACGGCTCGTAGCCGTGAAATACTTTTTTGAATTGCATTTTTTTACCGCTTTGCGTTGCCGAAAAGCAACGACTGTTTTAGTTGGTAGAGTTGGTCGGAAAGGTCCACTTTGTATTCTTCGGGATTGATAATGCGTTTGTGCTCATCCCAAAACATTTCTAACTGTTGCCTTGCATAGAGGGCAATTTCCGTAACGGAAGGGGACTTGTAAACAAGTTTACCGTCAACAAACACGTCTGTATACAAACATTGTGCAGTAAAACCGGTAACGGTTTTTGTTTTCCACCTTTCCGTAGGGTGAGTAATGGTAAAGGGCTGTGAAGTATCAATTTGCTCGTTTGCAAGACAAATTACATCGGCAATTGCCTTGTCGGTGCTATTGTCAACCAATCTGTAAACGGTTTTTACCCCTGGATTCGTTATTTTTTCCGTATTGTTGGTAAACTTCATTTTCGGTACGTTTTTACCGTCGGTAAACAAATTGCACAGTTTGTAAACACCGCCAAGACTTGGCGTATTTTGGCTGGTTATCATTTTTGTGCCAACGCCGTAGACGTCAATTTTTGCGCCCTGTGCCTTAAGGGAAAGTAGCTCGTACTCGTCAATATCACCGGAGGCAAATATTTTTGCGTAGGTGTAGCCGGCATCGTCAAGCATTTTGCGTGCCTGTTTGGACAAATAAGCCAAGTCACCGCTATCAAGCCTTATTCCTATCGGCTTGTACCCCTTAGCTACAAGGTAATCAAAAGCTTTTATGGCATTGGGAACACCACTTGCAAGTGTGTCGTATGTATCAACAAGAAGCAAGCAGTTTGTAGGGTAGGTATCGGCATAGGCCTTGAAGGCGGTAAGTTCATCGGGAAAACTCATTACCCAGCTGTGTGCGTGGGTGCCTTTTGGGTCAAGTCCGAACATTTTTGCACACAAGACGTTACTTGTAGAAGAACAACCGCCAATAATGCTGGCACGTGCACCGTAAACTGAGGCCTCGGCGCCCTGAGCACGTCGCAAACCGAACTCCAACACGCCTGCAGGCTGTGCCACGTAACAAACACGTCTTGCTTTGGTAGCAATAAGCGTTTGAAAATTTATTATGGTAAGCAGTGCCGGTTCCAACAGCTGTGCCTGACAAATAGGTGCAGTAATTATCATAAGCGGTTCGTAGGGGAACACCACCGTGCCTTCACTTACCGCTTTTATGCTACCGGTAAACTTAAATGTTGAAAGCCACTGCAAAAAATCCTCACTAAAAGCGTTTGTGGTGCGCAAATAGTTTATTTCTTCTTCACCAAAATGCAAGTTATTTATGTAGTCTATTGCTTGCTCCAGCCCTGCGGCAATACAAAAATTGCTTTCGGCGAACGGACGAAAAAACAAGTCAAAAGTGGCTATTTCGTCAGTTTTGCCCTGACAAAAATACCCGTACATCATTGTTAATTCGTAAAAATCGGTCAGTAAAGTCAAATCTTTCATAAATGTTTTCAAACTAATACAGTTTGCCTTTTACGTAATATATTTTTGACAAAATGCAAAAAAACAATGCGGAAATTTATGCTTTTTTGCCGTTGGTTTCAACAACTTCAACATATTCGTGAAGGTTATCGGTTGTGTAGTCCGGGTAAACTTTGAAAGGGAACACAAACAACCAGAACGTTGACAAACGTGCGGATTTTTCCACAAGATTTGCCGTTCCGTCACGCTTTTTGGCTTGCTCTATTTTGCCGTAGTTGGCAAACGCCTGCCAAGCACAAAAGGCAATTGCCAAAGTGCACAGCACGGTAAGTACAATGTTGTTTGGATTAAGCATTTTGCCGGTGGCATCGTATTTGAGGCATACAAGGCACACAACAATGGCAATAACAAGTGCCAGAATGCCCGCACAGTAAACAATTACCGATGTTTTTGCAAAACTTGCTTGTGAAACCATTGTTTCGTGGTTTTTGCGTGTGCCGTCGGAGGAATACAGTTTTAGTCTGTCGTTGCAGGAGAACACGCCAAGCAACGCATAAATGCCAAGCAAGCACAAAATACCGCCGGCAATAAACCACGACTCTCCGCCTACGCCGTAAAGTTGATGTTTGTTTCTGCTGGCAATAAAGAACAGAACAGCCACAGCTACAAGCAAAGTGGCAACGCATGCAAGCACATAGCGTGAATTAGCAACCTCTTGCCTTTCGTCCGAGAACAGTTTGCTGTACCAACTATGCAGTGTTTTGCGGTAAATGCGGGTTAAAATCCATATGCCGAGAATAATAGCGAAAATGGAAACAAGCTGAGATATTTTTATGTCTGTCTGGGTGGTACCTATGTAAAGGAACAAACTATCGCTACGCAAACCTTCTACAATAAGACGGACTGTACCGTAGTAAATACCGTAAAAGGCAGCATTCCAACCAAGGCGGTAATGCTTGTTTGGAGTAAGCACAAGCACCATAATCAAAAACCCTATAAACGTGGCAAAGCTTTCGTAAAAGAAAGTTGCCTGATACCATCCGCCTGCACCGGTGCCGTTGCCTATCCAAACGTACAAGCCGTTAAAACCATGGCCGTTTGCACCGCCGAGAAAGCTGAACCAGTTGCTAAATGCGTTGTAATCGGTAGAAACAAGGTTTCCGTAGGCTTCCTGATTTACGAAGTTACCCCAACGGCCTATGCTTTGTGCCAAAATAAGTCCCGGGTAAAAACAGTCGGCAACAATGCGATAACTTTGCTTTTTTATTTTACACGTTACCCAAACGGTAACTGCGCCCACTATTACTGCACCGTAAATGCCAAGACCGCCACTGCGGAATTGGAAAAAGGTTGACCAATCGGCAAGTCTGCCGGCCCACGGGAAAATGTAGACGTAGGCACGTGCACCGAGAACAGCAAGCGGAATAACCGCCAATGCGTAAATTGTTACGTCGTACGGGTCGTATCCACGTTTTTTGAAATACCTGCTACCGATATATATGGCAAGCCCCATACCGCTTACGATAATAAGGGCGTAGAGGTAAATGGGAAAGCCGAAAATTATTATTGCCGGATTGCCGAAAGGGCCGGTACCGAACCCGAAAAACTCCGATCCCCATTTTATCTGAGTTCCGACAAACGATAAAAAGTTAAGCAAATGTGTTTCCTCTTAGTTAATTATTTTTATATATTCTACTATTTTACGGTGGTTATGTCAACCGATAGCAAAACAACAACAACAAAATTGGAAAAAATCTTTGCAAACACTATCAAATTGCATAAAAATATGCTAAAATGTACAAATGTAAACAAATATTAAATATTTTTGGGAGCATTAGTGTGTCCGACAAGAATAAACAAAAATATAATGTTGTTGAAGTTGCCGAAGGTACATTGACAAACGCAAAATCAAAACAGCTGACAAAGGACGAGCGCAAACAGGCAAGACGTAACAAAAAGGGTAAAAATACCGCAGTTGGTCAACCGTCTTTGCAACAGCAATTGTATGCACTGGCAAAAAATCAACTTAAACGCAACGAAAAATGGTACAAATTGGATAACAACGCCACAATTTTCCCCATTATGAGCAAGAGCGAAGGCAAAAGTACCTTCCGCCTTTCCGCCACATTGTACGAAAAGGTAAATCCGTTGGCACTGCAACAGGCCGTAAATGACGTTATTCCACGTTTTCCCACTATGACAGGGGCAATAAAACGTGGCTTTTTGTGGTACTATATAGATAAACCGAGTGTGCCGGTGGTTGTTCAACAACAAAATTGCCTTTTGGCGTTGCCGTTTGTACTGGACGGACGACACTCTCAGATACGTGTTTACTACACCGAATACGATGTGGCTGTGGAGTTTTTTCACTCGGCTACCGACGGCAACGGCGGTTTGCAACTGCTTAACAGCTTGCTTGCGTGCTATTTTGAGCACATTGGCATGCCGGTTGCCGACAAAACCAACTATTTGGATTATCGTGATATACCTACCTACGAAGAAATGGCCGACGGCATTCCGCAGATTGCCGTCAAAGGGCTTAAACTGCCGAAAAACCAGACAGTAAAAGCAAAAGTGCTTGACTTTCCCACGCTTGCAGAAGACGTAGTACTGACAAGACTTGGCTACTGCAGTGCAACGGAATTGAAAAACGTGGCAAAAAGTTTTGGCGCAACCATAAACGAATTGCTTTCCGCCGTGCTACTTATATCACTTGCAAAACACTTTGAATATGACGTGACCGGCAAAGACTTGCGCCCCGTAACAATTATGGTTCCAATAGATTTACGCCGTATTTTCGGAATAAATACGTTGCGCAATTTTGTAAACTTTATGGTGTTGGAATATCACGGCGGAACTCTGCAGGAAGTTATTGCCGACGTGCAAAAACAAAAGCAACAACAAATAACAAAGGAATACAACCTTGCTTGTATGTCACCAAACTATTTTACTGCGCACAATGCATTTTTGAATGCAACTCCGCTTGGAATAAAACGACTTGTTATAGGTGCGGTAAGCAAACACCGTGGCGGAGGCGTTGTAAACAGTGCAACTCTATCTAACTTGGGAAACGTTAATGCACCAAAAGACTTTGAAACAAGGGTGTTGCGGTACGAATTTGTACTTGGTCAGGAAAAGAAGCCACCGGTGGAGTTTAGCGTTATTACCTACAATGATGTTTGCACCATTGCCGTCACCGACAAACTGTGCGACCCTATTACGGAAAAACTGTTCTTTCGCACGCTGGCGGATTTGGGCGTGACTGTTACCTTGGAGGCAGACAAAACGGAGGGATTGCAATGAAACATTGTACAAAGTGCAAAGTTGATGTAAACGGCAACCTGACAAACTGTCCGCTGTGTGGTGCATATTTAAGCACCGATGCGGAAAACGTCAGCGAAAAAATGCAACTGATTGAAAGCCGTTGGAGCAGACCGACGGTAACCATAAAACACAAACAAAACTTTATGAAAAGTAAATTTTACTGTCTGATGGTAATTTCAGTACTGTTTTGCGTGGTACTTAACCTGCTTACCTACAGCGGAATACCGTGGTCGGCTTACGTTTGTATTGGGTGGGCATTTACCGTAACCTGCGTTATTGTACCTGTTTTTAACAAAGAAAAACTGCTTAACGTTGTAAAGCACAATTTACTTATTATTACACTGCTTGCCGTATGTTTTGAGCTGGTTGTAACAAAATTGCATTTCGGTTGGTTTGTTGTTTTGCACATTTTGCCGTGGGTTTACGTAAGCGGAATTGTGCTGTGCGATTTTTTGATTATTTTTCTGCGCAAAAAGACAATGGGTACAATTTCAGCTCTGGCTTTTTGCACGTTTTTTGCACTTCTTCCGCAAATATACGTGTGGATTGCTTTCGGAGCGGTAAAAAATGCACCGACATATTTGCCTTTCGTGGTATTTTTTGCATCACTGTTTAACCTGATTGTGGTTTGCATTGTTTGCACACGCACGCTTAAAAGCGAACTTGAACGTAATTTTAATTTGTAGGAGTTGTTATGGAAGGGAAAAAATCTACTATGTACACGCTTATGCGTCAAAGTGAACTGATGGATGATGACGGACCGGATTTGGAAGAAGCGGAAAAACAAGACAACCGCCCGACTGCCGTAAAATTTAAGGAAAAATATAAAGAATTTTACACCGATATAAAAACCGACATAAGCGAAGATTGGTAAACAAAAAGCATTCCCAACGGGAGTGCTTTTTTAAATTATGAATGATTAGTGATAAATGATAAATTTTGGCGGTCTGGTTTAACTGTCGCACTCGGAAGGAACAGTGTTAAATAAAGATGAGATACACTCCACTCGTTTCACTCGGTCGGTATGACATAGTAAAGTTGCCGTATTTTACTTTTTTTGTCGTTCCCAGCGTAGCGTGGGAATCTGACTTGTCAATAATTCCGGATTGTCACGTTGCTAACGCTCCTCGCAACGACAACAAATCATACTGCGCCACTTCAAATATGTCATTCCGAGCGTAGCGTGGAAATCTCGTCCTTTTTGCGACAATTTCAGATTGCCACGTTGCTTTGATAGTTCCGACTAAACGTTACTTAATTCAACGCTCATAATTCATCATTATTCTAAAAAAATCCCAGACTTATCAGCAAGGCATCGTTTATTTGTGCCATAATTGGCGGTGGCACGTCGCATATTTTTTCTTTGAGACGGCTTTTATCTATGGTGCGTATTTGTTCCAACAAAACGACGGAATTGCGTGGCATACCGCAATCACAACCAAGCGCAATGTGAGTGGGAAGCTTGGCTTTATCAAGTTTGCTGGTTGTTGCCGCTGCTATTACCGTTGGGCTGTAGCGGTTGCCGACGTTATTTTGCAAAACCAAAACAGGCCGAACACCGCCCTGTTCACTACCAATAACGGGGTTGAGATCGGCGTAGTATATTTCTCCACGTTTTACCGTCAAGCATATCACTCCTTTGGCAAGTCTATTTTTCTTACGTAACTTTTCCACTACTATTTTATGTACAGCAAAGTATTTAAGTGAAGCATCTTGCCAACTTGATTATTGACTGTTTAAGCACAAATTAAACATTGTTTACAAAACTAAAAAGTAGCCATTTGCGCATACGTACTGCGATTTGAGATATATTTTTGTTATTGTTTGAACAGCAAACTCAGTTTAACGGTTTTACAAATGTTAGCAAAAAACAATGAACTTATTCGCATTTTTTAGTGATGCATTTGAAAATATAATTTATTGAACATAAAACACGACGGCATTTTATTGCCGTCGTTTTCAATTTATAAACATAAAATATTACAGTTTTTTTAGCAGAGGTTCAAAGATAACACCATAGTTATGTTGGGAACCAATGGTATTTTCAATGGCTTTTACAACAAAATCGCCTGCTTTTTTTACGGCTGTTTTAACGTTACAGCTACTAAGATATTCGCCGGTAAATACACTGGAAAAAATATCTCCGGTGCCGTGGTAGTCTTTCGGCATAAGCTTGTGCGTTACAATTTCGGCAATTTTACCACCACTGATTATCAGGTTTTGGACTGTATTATCCGGCGTACGTATACCTTTTAGCACTATTGCATGCGCCCGAGGGTAGCATTCGCCGAGTTTTTGTGCCAAAAGTTGCAATTCGTCTTCGGAAAAATTTGTTTTATAGCAAGTATCGGTAAGAAGGCAAGCCTCGGTGGCGTTTGGCAAAACAACGTTTGCATGGCGACAAAGCTCCTGCATGCTTTCAACAAATTTTTCATCAAAACCTTTGTACAAACTGCCGTTATCCGCCATTGCCGGGTCAACAATAAGTTCACAGTTGCTGTTAAGCACTTTACCGAGCATAGCAACAATGTGTTTGACCTGACGACAAGAGCCCAAATAACCGGTGTAAATACCGTCAAAAGTAATGTTTTCTTGCTCCCACCGCGCCACTATTTTTTCAAATTCGTCCGTAGTATCTAAAAAAGTGAAACCGCCAAAGGCCGGCGACGTGTGGTTGGAAAGCAGTGCCGTCGGCAAAATTGCCGTTTCGTAGCCGAATGCAGAGAGAATAGGCAACGCCACCGTTAGCGAACACTGCCCCACGCAGGAGATATCCTGAATTGTCAAAATACGTTTTGTCTGTATCATTTTTTGTACCTATATGTAACGCAGAACCGCATACGTGTCGTCAAAACCGTTACATTACGTTATATTTTTGTTAATGCTGTTTTTAATATATTTATACTAAGAATGCCACCAAAAAACTGCAAAAATACTTAGCCGGCGATGTTATCGGCAATGCCATTTAAGCAATGGCCGAGGGTAAAATTGTACCTGCTATTGACACAATTTCAATGCTGTAAAATGACTTTTGCAAGTCTTTTGGGTAAGTATTCCGTTACAAATATATTGCTTATTTCAGTTCTTGCAAACGCTTGATAAGTTCAGCTTTCAGTTCCGTGTACTTGGCAAGTTTTGCTTTTTCGCTATCTATAAGTGCCTGCGGAGCTTTTGCCACAAAACCTTGGTTGTTAAGTTTGCCGTTTGCACGTGCAATTTCGCCTTCGGTGTCTTCAATTTCCTTGGTAAGGCGTTCAATTTCCTTGTCTTTATCTACCAAATCGCCCAAAGGTATTTCCACCGTGGCGCAACTTGCTACCGCTTTTACGCATTGTTCCGTTGCAGGAGCACTGCCCGGCGAAACACTTTCCAAATTGCACAGTTTGCAGATATAAACGTCACAACTTTCAATACGTTTATCCGTCGGTTGCATAAACAAACGTATACGCTTGCTTGGAATTACGCCGTATTCCTGGCGAATATTACGGATTTTTGTGATGAGTTCCATAAGTTCTTCGGCAAGTTTGGCATCGTCTTCAAAATTAAGCGCTTCCGTAAAGGTTGGGTAGCGTGTAATCATTATGCTTTCCGTATGGTTTGGCATAGATTGATAGATTTTTTCCGTAATAAATGGTACAAACGGATGCAACAACTTGAGAATCTTATCCAAAACGTAGGTTAAAACGGAAAGAGTATCTTCACGAGCGGAGTCGTCCGTGCCGTACAAAACAGGCTTGGTAAGTTCAATGTACCAGTCGCAAAAATCGCTCCACACAAAGTCGTAAAGAGATTGGCAAGCCATACCCAGTTCAAACTTATCCATAAGTTCCGTAACAGTGGCTACGGTTCGGTTAAGTTTGGTCAAAATCCACTTGTCGGCAAGGGTAAGATTGCACTTTTCAATATCTTTAAGTGTTTTGTCTTCACAGTTCATAAGAACAAAACGGCTGGCGTTCCACACCTTGTTCATAAAGTTGCGAGTGCCTTCCACTTTGTCGTTGCTAAAGCGCATATCGCTACCGTTTGCAACACCGTTAAGAAGAGCAAAACGCAAAGTATCGGCGCCGTATTTGTCAATAAATTCCACAGGGTCAATGCCGTTGCCGAGAGATTTGCTCATTTTTCTGCCTTGGTCATCACGAACTATGCCGTGCATAAGCACATGCGAGAACGGCGCTTTGCCGGTGTTGTACAGCGAGCTGAAAATCATGCGTGCAACCCAGAAGAAAATAATATCGTAACCGCAGGCAAGCACACTTGTAGGGAAGAATTTTTGGTAGTCAGGGGCGTTATCGGTAAAGCCCATTGTAGAGAACGGCCACAAAGCACTGCTGAACCAAGTATCAAGCACGTCTTCATCCTGATGAATATGCGTGCTACCGCATTTGCTACAAACTTTTACGTCTTGTTCTTCGCACATTTCCGCACCGCAGTCGTCGCAGTACCAAACAGGAATGCGGTGTCCCCACCACAGCTGACGGCTGATGCACCAGTCACGGATGTTTTCCATCCAGTTGAAGTAGGTGTTTTCGTAACGCTTTGGGTGGAAGGTGATTGTGCCGTCTTTTACCGCTTGAATAGCAGGTTTTGCAAGGTCGCCCATTTTTACAAACCATTGTTTGCTTACCAGCGGTTCAACGGTTGTGTGGCAACGGTAGCAAGTGCCAACGTTGTGTTTGTGCGGTTCAACCTTTTGCAAAATGCCCATTTCCTTTAAGCGGGCAACAATTTGTTTGCGTGCTTCGTAACGGTCAAGGCCGGCAAATTCGCCTGCGTTTTCGTTCATTGTGCCGTCGTCGTTCATAATGCGAATAATCGGCAAATTGTGACGAAGCCCGACCTCAAAGTCGTTAGGGTCGTGCGCAGGAGTAATTTTCACCACACCTGTACCAAACTCCATATCTACGTATTCGTCGGCAATAACGGGTATTTCACGGTTGACAAACGGCACCACAACCGTTTTGCCGATAAGATGTGTGTAACGTGGGTCGTTAGGGTTAACGGCAACGGCGGTATCGCCAAGCATGGTTTCCGGACGGGTGGTAGCAAAAGTTACCGTGGTTTTGCCGTCCGGCGTTGTGTAGCCGTAATGCCAGAAAAATCCGTCTTGTTCGTTGTATTCCACTTCCGCATCGGAAAGTGCCGTTTTGCACACAGGGCACCAGTTTATTATACGACTGCCACGGTAAATTTTACCGTCACGATACATGCTTACAAACGCTTTGCGCACCGCTTTGCTACATCTTTCGTCCATGGTGAACGCCAAACGTGACCAATCGCAGGAAGAACCGAGACTTTTTAGCTGTTCAACAATACGACCGCCGTATTGCTCCTTCCAAGCCCATGCGTGTTGCAAAAATTCTTCACGAGTCAGGTCGTGCTTATCTATGCCCTGCTTTTTCAGCGCTTCAACAATTTTAACTTCCGTAGCAATAGATGCGTGGTCGGTGCCGGGTAGCCAAAGAGTGTTGTAGCCCTGCATACGTTTGAAACGCACCAAACTATCCTGAATGGCGTTATCCAAACCGTGCCCAAGGTGCAGTTGCCCCGTGATGTTTGGCGGTGGCGCCACCATAGAAAATACCGGTGCATTGCTGTTCATATCCGGTTGAAAATAACCTTTTTCCGTCCAAAAGGCGTACAATTCCTTTTCAAATTCCGCAGGTTGATAGGTTTTGTTGAGTTCCATTGTAGTTCTCCTTTATGTAATGATGAGTAAATGGTGAATGTTAAATTGTGGACGGCTTACGCCGACTTTATGTAATACTTCGCTACGCCAAACCAAAGCTTTGCCAAACATTTCTTAATTCATTATTCAATATTCACAATTCACAATTGTGTTGTTGTCACGACATTTGGCATAAAAAAATAGTCTGCCCCTGTAAAAGGGCAAACTACGTTGCTGTACCACCTTTTTTCGCACAAAATGTGCCTTGTTTGTTTTTTAACGCAAAAATCAGCGTGCAGGGCTACTTTCGCATAAGCGCCGTTTCACCTTGCCGACTTGCAGAACTACACTTTTTGTCGCTTCCGTGTGAAATTTCCACCGTTAGTTCACTCTCTTTAACGGGCATTGCAAAAAGCCTTTCCGCTCAAACGTCTTTAATTTAACTGTAAAAATTGTAACACAAATGCAAAAAACACGCAAGCGTTTTTTACTTTGTTACGCAAGAATATCCATCAAATCACGCAGGGCTTTTTCCGGCGAAACACCACCGCTTACTTTTAATGCCTCGGCAAAGGTAAGTTCACGTGCGGATTCATCGTTTTCCAGCACGTTAAACATCTCGGAAGATAGTTCCCAAGTTTTACTGTAAGGCGAAAATGTAAGAGTGACGCCTAAGTCTTGCAGGTAACAAAAAAGTGTGCCGTAGCTATCTGTTAAAAACAACATAACGTTTTCTCCTTTTTGTAATTTTACTACGCTTGGCACAGCGTTGTCAAGCAAAAAGCTTTCACACTTTTTGCCGTTGGTAAATAGTATGAAAGTGCAATTATTGTAAAGGAGATTGAACAATGAAGAAACTACTTGCTTTTGCACTTGCCGTGCTGGTTATTTGCACCTGCTTGGCTTATTGCGGTTGCACAAACAACAATAAACTTCGCCTGACGGAAGTTACACACTCGCTTTTTTACACACCGCAGTACGTTGCAATGGGGCTGGGCTACTTTGAAGAAGAGGGCTTGCAAATAGAACTGACCAACGGCAGTGGCGCCGACAACGTAATGACGGCCCTCTTGACCGGCGAAGCCGACTTGGGCCTTATGGGATGTGAAGCAAACATTTACGTTTATTTGCAGGGCAAAAAAGAATACCCAAAAATTGTAGCACAACTAACCAAACGTGACGGCAGTTTTTTGGTGGCACGAGAACCGAACACGCAGTTTGATTACACCGGTCTGAATGGCAAAACGGTGCTTATGGGAAGAAAAGGCGGTATGCCTGCTATGATTTTGCAGTACGTTCTTAATAACCACGGCTACCAAAACGAAAACAACATAAATATGGATTACACCATTCAGTTTGGGGTACTTGCGCCGGCATTTACAGGCGGTGTGGGCGATTTGGTCCCGCTGTTTGAACCTACCGCAAGCGAACTGGAAGCACAGGGCAAAGGTTACATTGTTTCGGCAATTGGATTGGACAGCGGAGAAATACCCTACACCTGCTACTCCGTTTCACCTTCTTTTGCCGAAAAACACGGCGACAAGGTACAAAAATTTGTAGAAGCCGTGTGGCGTGGTGTTGACTACACGCTAAATCACTCACCGGAGGAAGTTGCCGAAGTTGTAGCACCGTATTTTGCCGGAACGGAACGCAGTTTGCTGATAAAAGCCATTGCCAATTACCAAAATACCGATGTATGGAACACCACTCCCGTAACGGACAGCAAGGCATTTGAACGCATTCAGGATATTATGCAAAACGCAGGCGAATTGACTAAACGTGTGCCGTACGATGCAGTTGTAGATAACACATTTTCAAGCAAAGTAAAATAAACGGCAAATTGCCTGTAAAAACAATTAAAGCGGAAAGCAAAAAATGAAAGTTTTAAGTTTGGAAAACGTCAGTAAAGTGTTTTACACCAAAACCAACCGCACGGAAGCGGTAAACAATCTTTCCTTTTCAGTAGAAAAAGGGGAATTTGTTGCAATAATAGGCCCGAGCGGTTGCGGAAAAACCACTGTGCTTTCGCTTATTTCGGGATTGCTTAAGCCAACGGAAGGCAAAATAACCATAGACGGCGGAAAGGTAGGTTATATGCTTCAGCGAGACGAGCTTTTTGAGTGGCGCACCATTAGCCGTAACGTGCAACTGGGGCTGGAACTTGCCGGCAAGAAAAATGACGGAATTGCCGACAAACTGCTGAAAAAATACGGCTTGTGGGATTTCAGAGAACGCTACCCGCACGAGCTTTCCGGAGGGATGCGTCAAAGAGTGGCACTTATTCGCACGTTGGTATGTCAGCCGGATTTACTTTTGCTTGACGAACCTTTTTCAGCGTTGGATTTTCAGACGAGGCTTGCAGTATGCGATGATGTATACAACATAATAAAAAGCGAAAACAAAACGGCACTGCTTGTTACACACGACATAAGCGAAGCAATTTCTATGGCGGATAAAGTTATTGTGCTTTCGGCAAGACCTGCGCAAGTGCTTTACACACACTACACCTTTTTGCAACAATACGGCTCTCCGCTTAAGCGTAGGGAAAGCACGGCATTTTCTCCGCAGTTTGAATTGCTTTACAGCTACCTTAACGGAGGAGCAAAATGAACTTTTCCAAAGAACATAAGACCTTTTTGAAAAAACAAAAACGGCACGTTTGGTTTGTTAACGTTATGCGTGTTGGCGTTTTGGCAGTGCTGGTGCTGGTTTGGGAATTGCTTGCCAAAACGGAAATTATTGATAGCTTTATTACAAGTTGCCCTACAAAAATTGTGGCGACACTGTGCGAACTTGGCAAAGACGGAACGTTGCTTTACCATGCGGGGGTCTCACTGGTGGAAACGCTTGCGGGTTTTGTGCTTGGCACCGTGCTTGGGTATGCAATTGCCGTTGTTTTGTGGTGGGAACAAAGCGTGCGGGAGATTTTTGAACCGTACCTGGTTGTGCTGAATTCCTTACCGAAAATTGCCCTTGGCCCGTTAATAATAATTTGGGCGGGCACGGGAAAAGCGTCAATTATTACAATGGCTGTGCTGATAAGTGTTATTGTAACCGCGTTGAATATGCTTAACGGTTTTGCCGAAACGGACAAAGGCAAACTACTGCTTATGCAATCGCTTGGTGCAAACCGTCTGCAAACTTTTGTAAAGCTTGTTGCCCCTGCCAACGTACCGACACTTATGAGTACGCTGAAAATAAACGTAGGTATGGCGTGGATAGGCAGTATTATGGGAGAATATCTGGTAAGCAAAGAGGGCCTTGGTTACCTTATTGTTTACGGCAGTCAGGTGTTCAGGTTGGATTTGGTTATGACCTGCACAATAGTTTTGTGCGTGCTTGCGGGCGGTATGTATGCGCTTGTGGCTCTATTGGAAAAAACAGTAAACAAAAAGTACGAAAAATAATGG
>JAZLJV010000023.1:0-8677 GCA_045618025.1 Clostridia bacterium | reverse complement strand
TTTGCCGGTCTTCATAACGTACTTGTAAAGTTGTTTTACCTTTACAGCAAGGTCAAAAATGCCTTCAACGTCTTCCATTGTTTCCGTAGGCAAGCCAATCATAAAATAAAGTTTTACCGAGGTGTACCCCTGCAAAAATGCTTCTTTCAGCGTGGAAAATATGTTTTCTTCCGTTATATTTTTGTTTATTACGTTGCGAAGGCGTTGTGTGCCTGCTTCCGGTGCAAAGGTAAGACTGCTTTTGCGGTTGCCCTCCGCCATTTTGCCCTTAAAACTATCAAGTCGCAGGCTTGGAAGATTAAGTTGCACATGCTTTTGTTCAACAAAAGGCAAAAGGTCGTTCAAAAGAGGCATCAAATTGCTGTAATCGCTTGTGGAAAGTGAGTTAAGCGAAAGTTCGTCGTAGCCGGTGTTTTCAACAAGTTGCTTGCATAAATCCAGAGCACCGCTAAGACTTCTTTCACGCACGGGACGGTAAATAAACCCTGCCTGACAAAATCTGCAACCGTTGGCACACCCACGAAAAAGCTCCGCAACGGCTCTGTCGTGCACAAGTTCAACATTGGAAACAAGTTGTGTTTTTGGATAAAAAACGTCGTCCAGACTGCCGACAATGTTGCGTTTTACCGTTTTTGCAGGCAATGTTACGGCTTTATCGCCGTTGTAGGTACATTCGTTGTGCAACGAAGGAACGTAAATACAGTCGTATTTTTCGTCAACGTACTGCAAAAACTCACGTCTATCCTTATTACGAAAGGCACGGTAGTCTTCAAAAAGTTGCTGTTCCACCGTTTCACCCTCACCGACAAAGACAAAGTCAAAAAACTTGTAGACGGGCTCGGGATTTACCGCACACGGCCCACCCATAATAACAAACGGGTCGCCGTTTTTGCGGTCATTGGCAAACAGCGGTATTCCGCCTTTTTCCAACATAAATAAGACGTTGGTATAGGCCATTTCATACTGAATGGAAAAGCCCACAAAATCAAAATTGCAAAGGGGCGTTTGGCTTTCCAGCGAAGAAAGTTTTTGGCCGTGTTCGTCCAGGTATTTTTCATAGTCGGCAAAAGGGGCATAGCACCTTTCGCATACCACACCGCCAAGCGAATTGAACAAGTAGTACAAAATGCGCACGCCAAGGTTGCTCATGCCCACTTCGTAACTGTCGGCAACGCACATACACACGCTGACATCGTGCGGTTTATTAAAATCCGGCAGGCCGTATTCTCCGCCAAAGTAGCGATACGGCATTTGAACGTTATCGGTAAGTTTTGTCAATTTTTCACCTTATAAAAATATAATTAAAACACTAAAAATGTGCTTAAAACGCAATACGTATGCGGTTTTTGAACAAAATCAGTCCTGCAAAAACTCGCTTATAGGTACAACGGTTACAAGATTGTTTTTTTGCAATTCTTCCACACGTATGCGCCTCATTTTGTCTTGTTCGGTCGGATTTTTACACGTCAGGTAAACGTTGGCTTTTGCCAACCTTGCGGTGTATTTTCCGCCGTTTTGCACAATTTTTGTTAGCAGTTGTTGCAGTTCGTTACCGCCTGCAAGCTCCACCGAACGGTCAATGGCAAATATTTTTCCATCGTATTCTTTTGTATTTACCTTTACCGTTTTACAAAAAACTTTTATTTGTTCCACGGCTTTTTGCGTTACGCTACGTTTGCTTACCTGCCCTTCCAACGTTACGGGACGAGTAAGCTCAAAGTTGACGTTACTGCCCAAACGCACGTGATATTTTTCCAACAATGCATCAAGAGAAAGACCTGTAGTTTGCACCAGATATTTCAGCGTCATCATACTCATCCACGCATCGTCTTCGCTGTTGTGTTCGTTGTATTCCAGTCCAAGTTCCGTAGCAATTTTGGAAAGTGCCTTTACCTCCTTTTCGCCCTTGTACAAGCGGTAAAGCAGTTGAGAACACACAAAGGAAAAGTTTATGCTTGGCAATTTGTAGTGTTGACACGTTGCATTAAGCATGCGTACGTCGCTATCTACGGCGTGTCCCACAACAACGTATTCTTTGTTGGTAAGCAAACAGTTAAGTCTGTCGTATACTTGAGAAAAATCCGGCGAACTGAGTAGCAAATTTTTGTCCAGATGCAAATCTATTCCCACGTTTTTGCGAGTGCCGTTAAGGTTGTACTGCGTTTTGGGGTTTATCCAGATGTTTTCACGATGCACCACGTCAAAATGCTCATCGGCAATAACAATGCCTACCGAACAAATGCTGTAAAGTTTGTAGCCGTTGGCGGCTTCTATGTCAAAGGAAAGATACTTCATTATGATGCAATTATACTTTATTTTGCAAGAATTGTAAAGGAATTGCACCGTTACAAAACAGTTTGTTTTGCTAAAATTTGCAGTAAAGCAATGCGGAAGTAAAACGGCATTTTGCCGTGCGGAGTATTGCGTAAACCGATATTGACTGTTGTGCATGCACATTTGCGTGCAAAATAAATATTATTTATTGTAAAGATATTGAAAAAAATTAAAAAAACATTCAAACCTGGCGTTGAGTTTGTTGACTTTAGGGTTGCAAAAGGTTATAATATGAAAGATAGACAAAAGTAACATTTTGCCCTACAAATTTACAACAATTTTTCAGGAGGAAAAATTCCAATGGCAAAGAAAACTATTGACGGTAACACTGCTGCCTCTCACGTTGCGTATGCATTTAGTGACGTTGCTGCAATTTACCCAATTACCCCGTCTTCCCCAATGGCAGAAGTAGCAGACGAATGGTCCGCTCAGGGAAGAACAAACTTGTTCGGCCAACAAATTCGCATTGCCGAAATGCAAAGTGAAGCAGGCGCTGCAGGTGCAGTACACGGTGCACTTGTTGCGGGTGCACTTACCAGCACATTTACTGCAAGCCAAGGTTTGTTGCTGATGATTCCGAACATGTACAAAATCTCCGGTGAGCTTCTTCCGTGCGTATTCCACGTTTCGGCTCGTGCACTTGCTGCACATGCTCTTAACATTTTTGGTGACCACCAAGACGTTATGGCATGCCGTCAGACCGGTTTTGCAATGATGGCAAGCAACAGCGTACAAGAAGTTATGGACCTTGCACTTGTTTCCCACCTTGCAACGTTGGAAGCAAAAGTTCCGTTCCTTCACTTCTTTGACGGTTTCCGTACCAGCCACGAAGTAAGCAAAATTGAAATGATTGACTACGAAGATATGGCTAAACTGCTTGATATGAAGTACGTTGAAGAGTTCCGTGCACGTTCACTTAACCCTGAACACCCACAACTTCAAGGTACGGCACAAAACGCAGATATTTATTTCCAGAACAGAGAAGCTGCAAACAAGTACTACGAAGCTACACCTGCTATTGTAGAAAAGTACATGGAAAAAGTAGGCGAACTTACCGGCAGACACTACCACTTGTTTGACTACGTTGGTGCACCTGATGCCGAAAAGGTTATCGTTCTTATGGGAAGCGGTGCCGACGCAGTTGAAGAAACCGTTGACTACCTTACCAAGAAGGGCGAAAAAGTCGGCGTACTCAAAGTACACCTCTACCGTCCGTTTGCTGCTGACAGATTTGTTGCCGCAATTCCTGCATCTTGCAAAAAGCTTGCAGTTTTGGACCGCACCAAGGAACCTGGATGTCTTGGCGAACCACTTTACTTGGACGTTGTAACCGCACTTGCCGAAATGGGCAGACACATGGATGTTGTTTGCGGTGGTAGATACGGCCTTGGTAGCAAAGAATTTACACCTTCTATGATTCTTGCAATTTACAAGAACCTTGACGGCGAAAAGAAAAACCACTTTACGGTTGGTATTAACGACGACGTTACGGGCACTTCTCTTGCTGTTGACGAAATGATTGACGTTGCACCAAAGGGCACAACCCGTTGCAAGTTCTACGGACTTGGCAGTGACGGCACCGTTGGCGCAAACAAAAACAGCATCAAAATTATCGGTGACCACACCGACCTTTACGCACAAGGCTACTTTGAATACGACTCCAAAAAGAGTGGCGGTTTAACGGTAAGCCACCTTCGTTTTGGTCCTAACCCAATCAAATCCAGCTACCTTATTGATCAGGCTGAATTTATTGCTTGCCACAAATCAAGCTACTGCACACACTACGATATGCTTAGTGAAGCAAAGGAAGGCGGTACATTCCTTCTTAACTGCAGTTGGACGGACGAACAACTTGAAAACGAACTTCCTGCTACAATGAAGCAACAAATTGCTAAAAAGCACCTTAAGTTCTACACAATTGACGGTCTTAACATTGCAATAAAAGCAGGTAGCGCAAAATCTACCAACATGGTTATGCAGGCAGCATTCTTCTACCTTGCAAACATTATTCCTTACGCTGAAGCAGAAGGCTATATGAAAGCAGCCGTAGAAAAATCTTACGGCAAAAAAGGCCCTGCAGTTGTAAAGGCTAACTGCGACGCTATTGACGGCGCAATTGCCGGCCTACACGAAGTTAAAGTACCTGAAAGCTGGGCTACCGCTACTACGGGAGCACAACCGTTGCCGGCATCTGACTGCAAGTACTACGAAGAATGGGTTCGCCCAATTAACGAACAAAAAGGCAACAGCCTTCCTGTTTCCGCATTTGACGCCGCAGGCATTATTCCTACCGGCACAACCAAGTACGAAAAACGTGGCATTGCAGTAAATGTTCCAGCTTGGGTTGCAGACAAGTGCATTCAATGTAACCAATGTGCATTTGTTTGTCCACACGCTTGTATTCGTCCTGTAATTGTAGCAAACGACAAGGAAGTTCCTGCTTCGTTTGAAACAAAACCGGCAATCGCTCCAAAGGGCGCTAAGTTCCGTATACAAGTCAGTCCACTTGACTGCACCGGTTGCGGAAGCTGTGCTCAGGTTTGCCCTGCTCCGGAAAAGGCTCTTGTTATGACTCCGGCTGAAAATGTAAACGAAGTTGAAAACTGGCAATTTGCCGAAAAGGTTGAACAGGTTGAAAGCGGTATGAACCCTAACACCGTTAAGGGAAGCCAATTCCAACAACCTTTGTTTGAATTCTCCGGCGCTTGCGCAGGCTGTGGCGAAACACCTTACGTAAAACTTGTTACACAACTTTTCGGTGACCAAATGATGGTTGCAAACGCAACAGGTTGTTCTTCTATTTACGGTGGCAGTGCTCCATCTTGCCCTTACACCGTTAACAAACAAGGTCACGGTCCTGCTTGGGCTAACAGCTTGTTTGAAGACAACGCCGAATTTGGCTTTGGTATGCAACTTGCCAATAAACAACGCAAAACACGTCTTACAGAAAAAATGGAAGCTTTGAAGGCTATTTACGCTGAAAACGGCGTTGCAGAAGGCGTTGAACTTTGCCAAGCTTGGATTGACGGCAAAGACGACACCAAAGCAAGCAAACAAGCAACCGCTAAACTTGTTCCGTTCCTTGAAGCACACGTAAATTGCGAAAAGTGCGGAAAGCTTGCAAAGGAAATCCTTTCAGAAAAAGATACTCTTGTTAAGAAGTCCTTCTGGATCTTCGGTGGTGACGGATGGGCATACGATATCGGTTACGGCGGACTTGACCACGTTCTTGCAAGTGGCGAAGACGTAAACGTTTTGGTACTTGATACAGAAGTTTACAGCAACACCGGCGGACAAGCAAGCAAGTCTTCACCTACAGGTGCAGTTGCTAAGTTTGCTGCAGCAGGCAAGCGTGTAAAGAAGAAAGACCTTGGTATGATGGCTATGAGCTACGGCTACGTTTACGTTGCTCAGGTAGGTATGGGCGCAGACAAGAACCAACTTGTAAAAGCTCTTACCGAAGCTGAAGCTTACCACGGACCTTCCCTTATTATTGCTTACGCACCATGTATCAACCACGGTATCAACATGACTAACAGCCAAGCTGAAATTAAAAAGGCAGTTGACTGCGGTTATTGGCAACTTTACCGCTTTAACCCTACTCTTGCCGAAGAAGGTAAAAATCCGTTTACCCTTGACAGCAAAGACCCAACGGGCGACTACCGTGCTTACATTATGGGCGAAACCCGTTACGCTTCTCTTGTAAAATCCAAACCGGAACTTGCCGAAGATTTGTTTGCAACAAACGAAAAAGACGCAATGGAACGTGTTGCAAAATACAAGAAGATGGCAGGCAAAGAATAAGATTGCTCAACGACGAACGCTTCGTTGTTGCTCTAACAACGAAGCGTTGGCGCTAAAGTTGCGCCTATGTATCCCAACAAACAAATGAATTTGTTCGGGGACTTCGACAAATTGTTGTTCTTTAATGTCATTGCGAGGAGCGCAAGCGACGTGGCAATCTCTTCCTTATCGGAAAGAGATAAAATCCACTCGCTTCACTTTGTCAGCATATCATTACACTACCGCCCGTGCGATGCAAATTGTACCGCAAGGAGACAATGCACGCTTGCTACGGCACTTTTACTTATTACAAACAACACAAAGGAGATTGGTTATGAACAATCAACTTAAAGAACTTTACAACAGTTATTTACAACAAGAACCTGACAAGTTGGCGGAATTCGGCAGAGAGATGTTTGGAAACATTATGTCAAGGTTTTACAACAAAACAAACGACAAAGAAATGTCGTTTCAATTTGCATTGGCAGTTTTCTCCGTTTTTACGGCTGAAGACGGCACGCTTGACAAATACGAATGGGCAATGTTGGAATACTTTGTGCAAGAAGATATGCCGAGAGAAAAAGTTATTGAAATTGTAAAAGCAAGTTACGATGAAGATACTTACGGCCAAATCAAACAAATAATTGAATATGATTCCGACATGAAACAAGACGTCTTAAAGCTCGGTCTTTGCATTTGCGCTATTGACAAGAGTATTGACGAAAAAGAATCTGCATTGTTGCAATACTTTATCAATTAGTATTATACAAAATTGCAAAAACCACCTGAACGGAAGTGCACCGTACGGTTTTTGACGTACATAACGGCAAAAAGCTGTAAATACGTTTACATTTTTGCACTTACAAGGCAATTTGCAATTTTTAGTTGCAAGATAAGTAATACTATAAAAGAAAAGTGAGAGCTATTTACTCTCACTTTTTTGTTGCCTTTGCGGATTATACTTTTAAGTGCAACACTATGAAAAATAAAACGGTAGCCCATTGGATTTCTTTAACTCTTGCAATTAAAAATATAATTTATACGCTACAAAAAAACGGCATTCCCTAACGAGAGTGCCGTTGATTTTTTTACATTTTATTTTCTGTTTTTTGTTCGTCCAAATGCGCTTGTTGTTCTACAACCAAGTTTATTTTGGTGGTTGAGCCAACGTCACTTAGCCTGCGGAAACGGTAGACTTTTTCAGTAGTAGGCAAAAAAACGTAATCGCCGTTAAAGCTGAGTGTGTAGAACATTTGGCGTGGATAGCAAAGTTTTTCACCGTTTTCAAACTGCACGGTAATGCCGTCATCGTTTTGTGTAAGCACCACTTCGCCAATTTCGTTGAACTTATACTTTTTGTTCATTTCCTCCGCTTTGAAAACGGCACTGTAGCTGTACGGACCGCTTTGCAACTCCTTAAGCACTTCCTCACGTTGCCAAGCGTACCACTCGTGAAAACTGCCGAAAACGCCACCGATAAGTTCTCCGAGTTTGTTTTGTGACTGCGTGTAACCGCAATCACCGCAGGTTATTGTGTTGCCACTTGTTGTCATAACAAACTCCTTGTGGCAATGCGGACATTTGTACAAAATAGTTTCGGCGCCTTCCAACAAATCAGGCACGTCCACTTCCACACCGTTTTGCTTTTGCCAAGCGTAGTCGTCATAACTAAGGTTGCTGATAATTCTGCTGTATATTTCGTCGGCAGTTATCGTATCAATTTCTTCAGGAGCAACCGCCAGACGGATTTCAGGCACAAGCGGAACATACCGTGATTTTTTTGCCCAACGTGGATGATGGATGTAGTTACCGTGATAACATACCGTTACAAGCGGAACTTTCATCATTTTAACCATTTTTGCAATGGCCGGTTTTATTTCGTTTGATGTACCGTCAACGGAAAACTTGCCCTCAGGGTAAATAACCACGGGACGATTTTTTGAAAGTACATACTTTATATTTTTGATAAGTGACGGCTCAACAATAAACTGCTTTTTTAACAGCGTTCCCAAAAGTCTCAGCAAAAATGCCTTGCCCGTCATTTGCGTTTCACTTGCTACAAAACTTGCACAAGAAGGGTACAACAATTTTGCCGTGGCGGTAACGTCAACAAAACTGCAATGGTTTGCAAGCACAATGTACGGTGGTTGAAGCTTGGCAAGTTCACCGTTATACTGCAGGTTAACCTTCTTTTTAAAATATCTGTTGCCATAAAATACCAGAGCGGTTTTTATTGCTAATTTATTACATAAACGTGGCTTACGTTTTTTCATACTTAATCCTTTAATTGGTTATTCCGATAGAATAACTTTATTGTTTTATTTTACCATTTTTGCAACGTAAGGTCAATACAAAACGCAAAATTGTTTGAATATTATAACATTTTATATTGTATTTTTGTATATTTGATGCAAATTCAGGTGCAATTTTGCCATTTTGATGGCAAAACAATTGCCTTAAACACTTCAATACAAAACGCAACTAATTTGACAAACTGTACAAAAACAATAAAAAACTGCGCAAAAACACAATTTAACAAAAATATATATTGAAAAGAAAA
>JAZLJV010000022.1:0-3123 GCA_045618025.1 Clostridia bacterium | reverse complement strand
GTTGAAGCGTACATTGTCTTGCTATTTCTATATCAGTCATAACAAACCTCCGGTGTGTTTTGTAATATCATAACAAAACCGCCAAAATATTGCAAGCAAAAGACGATATTATTAAACAATAAAAAATAAAGCAACCGTGTTAAGTGGGCTGTAACATTGCACTACTGAAAAAATATATACCGAGCAAAATGTTTTATTAAATATAGCTAAAAACAACTACAAACAACTGTAAAAAACAAGCATAAGCAACAAATTGCATTGCCTTTACCAATATTAACTTGCAATAAAAAATAGATGTTGAAAAAGAATAATAACAATAAACAACCGTTTTTTACTTAAATATGACAAAAAATGATGTTTTCGGGCAAATTTTGACAATTATGTTATCAACGGTATAAAAAAATAGCTTCAACGGCACTCAACACATTTGACTTCAAACGTAAAATTACAAATAAAAAAGCCACTCAAGCGAGTGGCAAATTTTACTAATCCTGACCTTTAATTTTTGCAGCCTTTCCGGTACGTTCACGCACATAGTAAAGTTTTGCACGCTTTACTGAACCCTTGCGAACTACTTCAAGTCGGTCAATTTTCGGACTGTGCAGAGGGAACGTTCTTTCAACGCCGACACCGGATGAAATACGGCGAACGGTAAACGTTTCGTGAAGACCACCGTGTTTACGTGCAATTACCAAGCCTTCGTAAGCCTGGATACGTTCCTTGTTACCTTCAATAACCTTAAACATAACACGAACAGTGTCGCCTACGTTAAATTGAGGTACTTCTTTCATTGATTCCTGATCAATTGATTTAATAATGTCCATTTGACTTTTCCTCCTGTTTTTATTCAGCTAACTAAGTGTTCATGAACCGATTGGACAGAGGACCACCCGAAGTCACCGATTTATTTTAGCATAAGCATAAACAAAATGCAAGCGTTTTTAGCAACAATTTTACATTCTGTATGCATCTTTTAGCAGGTTCACGTCTTTTCCGCAAATTTCAACAACATCAAAGCGAACAGGCTTGCCCATAAGCTTGTTTTTTGTAAGGTAATATGTGGCGCATTCAACAATAAACTGCTGCTTTTGTTTTGTAACGGCTTCACGAGGGAGCCCAAAAGCCACACTGCTACGGCTCTTAACTTCCACAAAAACAAGATAATTGCCGTCCTGCGCAACAATATCAATTTCGTTTTTATTAAAGCGAAAATTGCGTTCAAGAATTTTGTAACCGTTGCGTTTAAGGTATCTGCACGCAAGGTCTTCGCCCTGTTTACCTAAGTAAGTTGTATTCATAATTCTACAAAATGTCCGATAAATGTTTTACGGTGAATTTTACATGGCCCGTATTTTTTTAATGCTTCTATGTGTTGCTTTGTACCGTAACCCTTGTGCTTGGCAAAACCGTATTCAGGATACATTTTATCATATTCCACCATAAGTCTGTCTCTGGTAACCTTTGCCAGAATGCTTGCTGCCGCAATATTGTATGAAAGCGCATCGCCGTGAATGATAGATATTGTTTTTATACCGGTATTCAGCGGTACAGCATCAATCAAAACAGCATCAACATTTTTAAGGGCCTCAACACACTGCTTCATCCCTTGTTTTGTAGCCTGCAAAATATTTATTTCGTCTACTGTTTTCTCATCAACAATGGCAATATGGTAGTCAATGGCAGAGGCAACAATCTTGTCGTAAAGCATTTCACGCTTTTTTGCTGATAGTTTTTTGCTATCGTTTATACCTTCAATAATACAATTCAAAGGCATAACTACGCTTGCTACAACCACAGGACCGGCTAACGGTCCACGGCCTGCTTCATCTACACCTGCAATAAACTTTGCACCGCCTTCTCTCAGCATCTTTTCATATTCCAGCATATCCATAGTCATTTAATTCCTTTTGCAACAACGTTAAAAAATATATCATAATTAGCGCAATTTATACCGATATTTGTCAAAAACTGATATAGTATGACAGAAATAGTATTATATTTGTGGCAATTCCAATGTCAAATGACCTAATTTGCCTTTGCGAAAATCATCAAGAATGGCCTTGGCAGTTCTTTCGTCGTCAACACTACCACCACGCATCAAAAAGCCACGTTTTACGGCTATCTGACGGAAACAGTCTGCAACATTTTCACCCATTGTTATGCCGTACCTTGAAGAAAGCGCCTCAGGATAAAGAACATTCAGTTCGCAAAGCAGTTCACGTGAAAGTTCCACTATATCAACAACGTCATCCTTTATACTACCAATGTACGCAAGATGAAGTGCCGTTATAGGCTCGTCAAACTTTGGCCAAAGCGTTCCGGGAGTATCAAGCAATTCCAGTCCACTGGCAAGGCGCACCCATTGTTTTCCCTTTGTTACACCCGGTTTATCGCCTGTAATAACGGTTTTTCGCCCGGCTATACAATTGATTATTGTAGACTTGCCCGAGTTAGGCACGCCCAAAATAAGGCATCTTATTGGTTTAACAATGTTTTTTTGTTTATATTTTATACGCAATTGCTCCGTCGCAGATACAAAAGCTGAAACAATTTTATTTGCCTCGCCGGAAACCGTTGCAGATGCTTTTACGTATTGCAAACCTTTGCCGGAAAAGTATTCACACCACTTTGCAACTTTAGCCGAATCCGCCAAGTCACACTTGTTCAAAATAAAAACACACGGTTTATTGCCTATCACGCTTTCAAACGCCGGGTTAAAACATGCAAAAGGCGCACGTGCATCAAGAACATATCCAAAAGCATCAATTATTTTGGCCGATTCCTGCATTTCACGCAAAGCCTTAGTCATATGGCCGGGAAACCATTGAATATTCATTTTTCCTCCAACAAATCAGGGCGCACCCGTGCTGTAAGTTCCAGAGATTGTTTTTTGCGCCATTCGTCTACCTTTTTGTGGTCACCCGATACAAGCACTTCCGGCACACATACGCCTTCAAAAACCTGTGGACGGGTATACTGTGGGTATTCCAACAACGCATCGGAAAACGATTCGTCTTCGGTAGAATCGCTGTTACCCAAAACTCCGGGAACGTACCGCAAAACACTGTCAATTACAGTCATTGCTGGCAATTCTCCTCCACTAAGAACGTAATCACCGACGGA